>WLDA01000035.1 GCA_009705025.1 Actinomycetota bacterium
AATAGAAACAGTGAGGTGTACATCTTCATCAAGGACAGAAGTTTGCGATAAGCCCTTCAATCTAAATCTGCCCCATGGCGCAGAATCTGTTGGCAAATATTCATCTTCAAATATTTCCCAAAGATCTTTTCCGGTTACTTCTCCGCCTTCAGAATCTGTCTTCGCTTGAACAACGCGACTAAATTCAATTTGGTGGCGACGTGGAAGATCAAGATGATGCTCATTTTTCATAAGGTAGGCAACGCCACCCTTACCTGATTGAGAGTTCACGCGAATAACTGCTTCATATGAGCGGCCGATATCTTTAGGATCAATAGGAAGATATGGAACAGCCCAAGTGAAATCTTCTACAGCTTTACCCGCAGCTTTTGCATCGGCTGCAAGGTGATCAAATCCCTTTTTGATTGCATCTTGGTGTGAGCCAGAAAATGCAGTAAATACTAAGTCGCCACCGTAAGGATGGCGCTCTGGTACGCGTAATTGATTTGCATATTCGACAGTTCTGCGAATCTCATCAATATTTGAAAAATCAATCATCGGATCAATTCCGTGGCTTACTAAGTTCATACCTAGAGTCACTAAGCAGACATTTCCTGTTCGCTCACCGTTGCCAAAGAGTGTTCCTTCGATTCGATCAGCTCCCGCTAAATAACCAAGCTCTGCAGCAGCAACTCCTGTGCCACGGTCGTTATGTGGGTGCAATGAAATGATGACGCTCTCGCGATTGTTTAGATTACGAGACATCCATTCAATTGAGTCCGCATAAACATTAGGTGTTGCCATTTCAACTGTTGCTGGAAGATTCATAATTGTCTTCCACTCTGGTGTTGGCTTCCAGATTGCATTGACGGCGTTACAAACTTCTACAGCGTATTCGAGCTCTGTGCCGGTATATGACTCAGGTGAGTATTCAAATGAAATCTTTGTCTCTGGCACAGTTGAAACAAGGTCTAAACAAAGTTGGGCGCCATCTGTTGCAATCTTCTTTATTCCCTCTTTATCTTGGCCAAAAACAACACGACGTTGCAAAGTAGATGTGGAGTTATAGAGGTGGACGATTACCTGCTTCGCTCCCTTGATTGATTCGTAAGTACGGCGAATAAGTGGATCGCGTGCCTGGGTTAGAACTTGAATAATGACATCATCTGGAATCAAGTTCTCTTCAATAATTTTGCGTACGAAATCAAAATCAGTCTGGCTCGCACTCGGAAAGCCAACTTCAATTTCTTTGTAACCCATTGCAACTAATAATTTGAACATCTCTAGTTTGCGAGGTGTATCCATTGGATCGATAAGCGCCTGGTTTCCATCACGAAGATCAACAGAGCACCACTGTGGCGCTTTCGTCATGCGCTTTGTTGGCCAGGTGCGATCAACTAGATCTACAGGAATATATGAGGAATAGCGATGTGCCTTCATGACAGAAGGCTTTTGTTTCGGGAAATTCATTTTCTTTAGCTCCTAAATGTTTGGTTGGCCGGATGTGTTAACCGGCAACACCAAACTCCGCAGCGAGGAGACCGGTTGTTAGGCCTCGCTACGGCGGATAAGGAGTAGTCCGCGAAGCTTCATAAGGCTCAAAGAGTATCGCGTGGGGCGCTATTGAATCAAGGTGGAGGCAAAAATCTGCCATGCAAGAGCAGATTTAGCCACAAGCGAGAGTGTTATATATGTCTTCTCTCCCCGCAGATACTGCGCCCACTTTCCAACTTTCTTGTATTGAAGGTATTGAACGATTGCAAAAGTATTGAATAGAACGAATAGCGAGATAACGATCCCATAGACAAATGCTGGTGCTTTTGTATCTCCTGGGCCACCGATTGCAAAAATGTAAAATACGAGTGCAAGCCAAGGAACGATGCCTGCAATGCAACCAAAAATAAATGGCAACCAACCGCCATTGCCTGGCTCTTCATATTTCTCTTGCAGCCAGCCAAAGAGGATCATGGATGCGTTGACACCAAAAATGGAAACAATTGCTGCAACATCAGAAATTCCACAAATCTGAGCGATAAGAACAATCATCACTGAAGAGCTAATTGAATATTCAACCCAGCGGAAATAATTGCGATTTGATGCAAGGCCTGCGCTATAGCGAGTGAAAAAAGTTGGACTTACTACTAAAAAATGAAAGAGCGCGGAGAGTCCCAAAAAGATTGCAACTGCCAGACCAATAGGAGTCTCAAGTAACGTGATTGGCTCTGCAAAAGTACTTCCTGGAGGCCCTGCCATATAACGAGCAACAATAGGAAGTGTGAAATCATTTGCTAGAACAAGAACAACAACCATTTGAGCTAGGTGGAAAAAACCTGCAATGAGGTTGTAGTTGCGAATACTCGCGGCATTAGTCTCTTTAGTCATGTAAAGAGGTTACCCCAGGATCGATTACAAAACAGGTAAGTAACGATCCAATTCATACGCGCTAACTTGGCGGCGATAGTCCTGCCATTCCGCACGCTTATTTCGCAATACATATTCAAATACATGCTCGCCCAGTGTCTCGCGAACAAGGGCGCTCTTCTCCATAGCAGCAATTGCTTCATCAAGATTAGCTGGCAAAGTTTGCGGTTCACTTGTATCAGTGAGTTCGTATTTTCCTTCAACTCCCGCAAGACCTGCTGCCAACATCACGGCGTAGGCAAGGTATGGATTACATGCAGAATCAGGTGAGCGAAATTCGATTCGAGTTGAGTTTTCTTTCTTTGGCTTATACATGGGAACGCGAACAAGTGCGCCGCGATTACTTGGACCCCAATTTACAAATGCAGGTGCTTCTCCCCCGCCATGTAAACGCTTATATGAATTCACCCATTGATTTGTGATCGCCGTAATTTCTGGTGCATGCTTCAAGATACCTGCAATAAATGAGCGTCCTGTCGCTGAAAGATTGAATTCTGCACTTGGATCATAAAATGCATTTTCTTCACCTTTGAAAAGTGAGACGTGAGTATGCATTCCACTTCCAGGATGTTCGGTAAATGGCTTCGGCATAAAGGATGCGTAGAAACCTTGCTCTAACGCAACTTCTTTGATGACATGTCTAAAAGTCATGATGTTATCGGCTGTACTTAATGCATCGGCGTAACGCAAATCAATTTCTTGTTGTCCAGGTGCACCTTCATGATGGCTAAATTCAACGCTAATTCCCATCGCTTCAAGCATCGTGATTGCTTGACGGCGAAAATCGTGGCCAACAACTGCTGGTGTGTGATCGAAATATCCACCTTGGTCTACAGGTACAGGTGCTTTTCCATTTTCAGGTTTTTCTTTGAATAAGAAAAATTCAATCTCTGGATGGGTGTAACAGGTGTAACCCATCTCCGCAGCCTTATTGAGAGTACGACGCAAAACATTGCGTGGATCCGATGGTGATGGCGTGCCATCTGGCATGGTGATATCGCAGAACATTCGCGCCGCCCCTGGTGCCTCTGTGCGCCATGGCAAGATTGAAAAAGAAGTTGGATCTGGTTTTGCCAACATATCCGATTCAGTTACGCGAGCAAAGCCCTCGATTGCAGAGCCATCAAAACCAATACCTTCGCTAAATGCACTCTGGAGTTCTGCCGGTGCAATCGCTACTGATTTAAGAAAGCCAAGTACGTCCGTAAACCACAATCGCACGAATCGAATATTGCGCTCTTCTAATGTGCGCAAGACGAAATCTTCTTGCTTACTCATATGTTCTGAATCATTTGGGGACATGATGGCATTGTGCCAATGCCGCGTTACGGCTGTGTTACGAAAAGAGGGCTTACTCTTCGCTCCAGCGTGAAGTCATAGGCAAACGGCGATCTTTTCCAAATGCTCGAGCTGACACTTTGGCCCCTGGTGGGTACTGACGCCTCTTATATTCTGCCTTATCGACTAATCCAATAACTCGAGTGATAAGGGCGCTATCAAAGCCCGCTGCAATGAGTGAATCAAATCCTTCGTCTCCATCGACATAGCGCATCAAAACTTTGTCGAGTAATTCGTAATCGGGCAATGAATCAGAATCTTTTTGATCTGGGCGAAGTTCAGCGCTTGGCTCTTTAGTAATAGAGCGCTCTGGAATAGGTGCTACTTCCCCAGCCGCAATCGCTTGTGCATTTCGCCAACGTGCAAGTGCCCATACATCTGTTTTATAAATATCTTTGATCGGGGCATAACCTCCGACTGCATCACCATAAAGAGTTGAATATCCGACTGCGAGTTCGCTTTTATTTCCAGTGGCCAAAACTAGGTGTCCTTCTTGATTTGAAATTCCCATCAAGGTTGTGCCACGAACACGGGCTTGCAGATTTTCCTCCGCTAAACCTTTGAGTGTCAGATTGGCCATATATGAATCAACCATCGGTGATATTGCAACAGTGCGGAAATGAATACCCGTATTTGCCGCAAACTCTTTGGCATCATCTATGGAGTGATCGGATGAATATTTACTTGGCATCGCAACACCATTGACACGCTTTGCTCCCAACGCATCTACAGCAATTGCTGCAACAAGTGCTGAATCAATGCCGCCTGAAAGTCCCAGTACCACAGAGCGGAATCCATTCTTTTCAATGTAGTCGCGCAAACCAAGAACTAGCGCTTTCCACATTTGTTCGACTTCTGAAATCTCTGGTGCAATCGAATTAACTACGGGGGAAGTCATAGCTGCTTCATTCTCGCTAATCACAATATCTGGCTTACTAGTAGCGCCCTTTGTCTCAATATCGAGAACTAATAATTGGTCATCGAATTGAGGAGCTCGTGCAAGTAATTTTCCTTGGGCATCAACAACGATTGTGTCGCCATCGAAGACAAGATCATCTTGCCCGCCAGTCATATTTACATATGCAAATGGTGCGCCAACTTCTTTAGCCCGTTTTTGTACCAGAGATAATCGGACTCCATCTTTCTTTCGTTCAAATGGTGAGCCGTTAGGAACTAGAACTAATCCAGGGGTGCGTTTGGCTAAGTCGGCAAGCATTCCCCCGTCTTGCCAAATATCTTCACAGATCGCAAAACCAATATCGATGCCATGAACGCGAGCAACTAATGTGCCGTTACCAGATACAAAATTTCGGTACTCATCAAAGACTCCATAGTTGGGCAAGTGGCGCTTTGAATATCGCGCTTTTATTTGCCCGCCATGTATCAAGGCAATGGCATTTTGAGGCGCGCCATTATTTCGATCCAGATAGCCGACAACAGCTACTAGGTCGCCACATCCATCGGATTCAATATCTTTGGCAAGTTGTGCAACAGCATCAATGCTGGCACTTTGAAATGATGGTCTCGTAGCTAAATCTTCAACGGGATAACCCGTGAGGATCATTTCTGGAAACACTGCGACATGTGCACCCGCACTTTTTGCCTCTTTGAGGTTGGTGCGAACGAGCGCGCTATTGCCAGCAAGATCGCCCACGGTCGGGTTGATCTGCGCCAGCGCTACACGCAACTTCATATTTCAAGTGTAACGGGGGTACCCTTGGCGACGTACCTACATAACTCCCGGGGACTTCACTTCGAAGCTTCGAGGCCGAAAGGACATTATGGAATCCCTCTATGGCGGAGCTACGCATCGCCGTGTCACCATCCTTGATCTTGCTGCGGCAAAAAAACGCGGCGAAAAATGGGCAATGCTGACTTCCTATGAATCGATGACAGCGCAAATATTTGATGAGGCAGGGATACCTGTTCTGCTCGTTGGCGATAGTGCAGGAAATAATTTTCTTGGCGGAGAAAACACAATTGCGGTCACTGTCGATGAATTGATTCCTCTGACTCGCGCCGTTGTACGTGGATCAAAGCGGGCACTTGTTATCGCAGATCTTCCATTTGGCTCGTATGAATCCTCAGTCGAACAAGCAATTGCAACTTCGACCCGCTTTTTCAAAGAGGCGGGTGCGATGGCAGTAAAACTAGAGGGTGCGCATATTGCCACTGTTGAAAAATTAGTCGCGAGTGGAATTCCAGTGATGGGCCACCTTGGCCTGACTCCTCAGGCCCTTCATCAATTAGGTGGGTATCGCGTTCAGGGTCGCACTGATGGAGATTCAATTCTTGAGGCTGCAATAGCCCTTGAAAAAGCAGGGGCATTTGCCATTGTTCTAGAACTTATTCCAGGTGAATTAGCGCAGAAAATTACTAACGCGCTATCGATTCCAACGGTTGGAATTGGCGCAGGAAATAGTTGCGATGCCCAGGTCTTGGTATGGACAGATTTGATGGGTATTACGAAAAATCCCCCTAAACTTGCAAAGGCATATCGAAATTTGCGGGCAGAGATGCTTGCTGCCACCACCGAATATGCAAACGATGTCAGAAGCGGCACATTTCCCGGAGAAGAGCAGACTTTTCATTGAAAAAGTTCACCATTGACCTAGCACCACTGCGAAAATCTCGAGATTTCCGCAATCTTTGGTCATCCGGGTTAATCACCAACATGGGTTCGATGATTACCTACGTTGCGGTTCCATTTCAGATCAAAGAGATGACCAATTCCTATGTTGCCGTCGGCATAAGTGGACTCGTTGAAATCCTTCCACTCATCATTTTTGGTCTCTACGGTGGTGTATTAGCCGATGCTGTTGATCGAAAGAAAATGGTCTGGGCAACCGAGGCCGCCTCAATGATTCTGGTCTCCATTTTGCTCATCAATGCCCTCTCACCCAAACCGCACTTGATGCTGATCTATGTAGTCATCGGCCTCTTTGCCGCAGTCAATGGTTTGCAGCGACCAAGTGCTGATGCAGCTCTTCCCCAATTGGTGGACTACAAAGATTTACCGGCAGCAAGTGCTCTCATGAGTTTGCGTTGGCAGGTGGGAGTCATCATTGGGCCATCAATTGGTGGAATTCTAATTTCGACATATTCAATTCCTGTTGGTTACATGGTTGATCTATTTACATTTGTCGTTTCCTTGGCATTCTTGAGCCGAGTTCGAAATATCCCACCTTCTCATGAGGCTAAAAAGCCATCTCTGGCAGGCTTATTAGAGGGCGTGCGATATGCATACAATCGAAAAGATATTTTCGGAAGTTACTTGGTAGACCTCTCCGCAATGTTTTTTGCAATGCCAACCGCACTGATTCCATTCTGGGCAGATCAACTTGGAACACCATGGGCGCTAGGAATGTTGTATGCCGCCGGAACTGTTGGTTCAGTTCTTGTCACATTGACGAGTGGTTGGACAAAACATTATCGATATTACGGACGGGCAATCGCAATCGCTGCCCTGGGGTGGGGCGCGGCAATATCTCTTGCCGGGATTTCAAATTCACTTCTCTTAGTTCTGCTCTTTCTGGCATTGGCGGGGGCATCGGACATGGTCAGTGCTCTATTTCGAAGTGCGATGTGGAACCAATCGATCCCCGATGATTTTCGTGGACGTCTTGCCGGCATCGAATTACTTTCATATTCAATTGGCCCGATGGCAGGACAAATTCGCGCCGCTTCAATGGCAGCTGCTACTAGCTTGACCATCTCGGTAACTTTCGGAGGCATTTTTTGTATCGTTGCCGTCCTAATTTTGATGATTTTGATGCCTAAATTCCGAAAATTCGACGTTGAAACGAACGAATATGCCGTTACAAAACGAAATTTGCGGGAAAAAAATGAAAATTTAGGAAAATAACCAAATTATTTTTACTAACAAGTAAATATTTTCCGAAAATGCACAAAAAAATATAAAAATAAATATGCGACACGCACTCAATTTATTTGCTCAAAATGTTGTCTTTTATTGCACTTTTGTGTCACGCTTATCCACGAACAGGTTTGGGTGACGGA
>WLDA01000036.1 GCA_009705025.1 Actinomycetota bacterium
TGAATCGATATGAGAGTAGGTGAGAGCAGTGGCAACAGATTACGACACCCCCAGAAAAACGGATGAAGAACTCCATGAAGAGTCGTTAGAAGAACTTAAAGCCCAACGAGTCGATGCTCAATCCGGACAGATTGATATTGATGAAGCAGAAGCAGCTGAAACCCTAGAACTTCCTGGTGCAGATTTATCAGGTGAAGAGTTAGCAGTGCGCGTTGTTCCAAAGCAAGTTGATGAATTTGCATGTTCACGTTGTTTCTTAGTTCACCATATTACGCAATTAGCGCGTGGTGAAGGCGCTAAAGCTGTTTGTAAGGAATGTGCGTAAAAGATTTATTTGTTGAGTAGCGCGGTCAATTCTTGGCCGCGCTTACTTGTTATTAGCCAGTATGGTGTTGAATCCCGAGAATCCATTACATGCATTTTTATACCTGTTGGCTGCCAAAATCTAATTCCTAAATATGCAGCGGGATCAGCATCGCGGCCTCGCACAAGTTTCAATGCTGGCGCATCTAAATTTTCACACTTACCAATATATTTTTTCTCTATTCGCGCTGGCCCAACTCGTAATTCATCATTATCGATCTCGATGACTAACTTCGTTTTTTGGTAAATAACCATAAGGGCAATTGTTAGAACGATGAATACAACTAGCGCCGGCGTATCACCCAGTGCTGCCCATATAGAGAGCACCATCGAGAGAAAAATGAAATAAACGAATGCAATTAGCCAGATTGGGGCGCTAATCACTTCTCTATATTCCATAGGTCTTACGTTATCGGATACTCATCGAGTAACCTTGCACTATGAGTCGGGTTGCAAGTACGAGCGCTCCACAAGGTGCTTCAATTCCCGAGCGCCATCCAAAAGCTCCACCTATTGGTTCACAAATTCCATCTCACTTTGGTCATTGCTTTGGTTGTGGTGAACTTCATCCAACGGGCCTACATTTAGTTGCGCATGCTGGTCAAGGCGTTGATCTCACAGCCGAATTTACTGTCACAGAAAATCATCAAGGTGCACCAGGTCTTGCTCATGGTGGATTGCTCTCATTGGCTTTTGATGAAGCACTTGGAAAATTAATGTGGCTCCTGCGCGCTCCTGCAGTCACTGCGCGACTTGAAACAGATTTCTTACGACCTGTTCCAATGGGATCAACACTTCACATTTCAGCAAGAATTACTGGGCAAGTAAGTCGCAAAGTTTATTGCGAAGCAGAAGGTCGATTGAATTCTGTAGATGGAGAACTTGCAGTCAAGGCTGCCGCACTCTTCGTCATAGTTCCCATGAATCACTTCTTAGACAATGCACCAAAAGAGTATTTAGAATATATTTCCAAGCACCCTGAACTTCTCGCCTTTGTTGATCCGGAGTTTGAAATAAATCCATGAAGCACTCTGTTGAAGTCCTGATCACTCGTTTAGATCCAGGCGTACCTCTACCAAGTTATGCCAAAGGTGGCGATGCTGGCGCAGATATCGTTACCCGAGTTGATGTAACTATTGCCCCGGGGGAGCGCGCTCTTGTTCCTACAGGTATTGCAATAGCTCTTCCTGATGGTTATGCAGCTTTTGTGCACCCACGTTCTGGTCTAGCAATCAAACATGGAGTAACTATGGTCAATGCACCAGGCACTGTTGATGCGGGTTATCGCGGTGAGCTGCAATGCATTCTTATCAATCATGATCCAAAAGATTCAATAACTTTCAAACGTGGTGATCGAATTGCGCAACTCGTAATCCAAAAGGTCGAGCGCGCGAATTTTGTAGAAGTTCGCGAATTACCCGGGTCGGGTCGCGGCGATGGTGGTTTTGGCTCAACTGGCATAAAGAGTGAGGGCTAATGGAACACAAAGACGATAAAGCAAAAATCCTTGACGCACTCGGTGGCAAAAAAGGATTATTGGATTCAGGATTACCTGCACTTTTATTCCTCATAGTTTTCAATATTTCTGATGATCTACAAGTTGCTCTCTACGGTGCAGTTGGAACTTCAATAGTTCTAACAATTATTCGACTTGCCATGAAAGACACGATCCAACATGTTATCTCTGGACTTATAGGGGTTCTCTTTTGTGCATACCTTGCAAATAGAAGTGGCAACGCCTCAGATTTTTATATCCCTAAATTGCTTACAAATTTGGCATATGGAAGCGCATATTTGATTGCAAACTTGGTGGGATGGCCAGTCATTGGAGTAATTCTCGGCCCACTACTAGGAGAGAATTTCATGTGGCGAAAGAATCCGCAGCGCAAACGTGCATATATTCGTGCGGGTTGGCTTTGGGTTGCTTTATTCTTTGGACGAATTGCAGTGCAATATCCAATATATAAAAGTGGCAATGTGAATTTACTCGGCACCGTAAACCTTGCAATGGGATACCCGCTATTTATTGCAACAGCATGGGGTACGTGGATGATTTTGAAGAAAGTTCCTACTGTAAAAGCTGATTAGTTATTGATAAAACAGGCTTTGATTTTATCTTCAGCAGCAGCTGATGCAACAAAGAGAAGTTCATCACCAGCAGTAAATACATCGTGGGCCTTTGCAGTAATGACGCGGCCATCACGCACTATTGCGGCCAATGCGGCATCGTCAGGTAATTGAATTTCTTCTACAGTCTTTCCAATACAAGAAGAAGTATCCGGAAGAGTGAGTTCAACTAAATTAGCTTGTCCTTTTTTGAAAGAGAAGAGTCGAACAACATCGCCAACACTTACAGCCTCTTCAACGAGAGCGGCGATTATTCGTGGAGTCGATACGGCGACATCAACGCCCCATGAGGAATCAAAGAGCCATTCATTCTTTGGGTGATTAATGCGAGCAACAACGCGTGGTACTCCATATTCAGTTTTGGCAAGCAAGGATGTAACGAGATTTACTTTGTCATCTCCAGTTGCGGCAACGAGAACCTGGCAAGTATCCAATTTCGCATTATCTAGTGCAGTGATTTCGCAAGCATCTGCCATTAACCATTCGGCATCAGGCACGCTCTCTAATTTGAGAGCCTTTGGATCTCTGTCGATAAGTAAAACTTGATGTCCATTATCTAGAAGTTCGCGAGCAATAGCGCGACCTACATTTCCTGCTCCTGCAATTGCAATTCTCATGAGGCCTCATCTGGTGAATGTGAAAGTGATTTTTCGGTAGTGGCCATATCTGAATCCAGAACCATGACGTGCAAGAGATCTCCCTCTTGCAAAACCGTATGCTCATTTGGAATTAAGGCCTCACCTAGACGAGTAATAAATGCAACACGAGCAGGAGTAATTTGATCAATGAGTAATGCCGCTTTTCCATACCAACTCTTGTGTGGATGCATCTCGGCTAATTGCACTGTTCCTGTTGCATCACGCCACTCAGAACGTGATCCTTCAGGAACAAGGCGACGCATAATTTGATCTGTTGCCCAAATAACGGTTGCAACCGTTGGGATACCAAGACGCTGATAAATTTCAGCGCGACCTGGGTCATAAATTCGCGCGACAGTATTGGCAACACCATATGTTTCGCGTGCTACACGAGCCGCCAAAATATTTGAATTATCACCGTTACTCACAGCTGCAAATGCTTGTGCTCGCTCGATGCCAGCTTCTAGAAGAGTGTCACTATCAAAACCAACACCTGTAATTGTTAGACCTTTGAAATCTGGACCAAGACGACGGAATGCATCACGAGCTTGATCGATTATTGCAACGCTATGTCCTGCTGCCTCAAGTTCGATGGCTAAAGAGGAGCCGACTCGACCGCAACCCATAATGACAACGTGCACAAGATATAACTTACACCCATAGGCTTACATCTATGGCATCTGAGAAGGTAACCCCGAAAAAGATGGTCGTTGGCCAACGAGTTGCCGTAACAATTGAAAAAATAGCCCACGGTGGCCACTTCATTGCCCGTCACGAAGGCGCCGTTATTTTTGTACGCCATGCAATACCGGGTGAAGAGTGCACCATTGAAATTTCAAGTGTGGGATCAAGTTTCAATAGAGGCGATGTTGTAAGCGTAGAAAAGGCATCTGTCGATCGCGTGAGTCCACCATGTTCATATGCTCATCGCTTAGGTTGTGGAGGGTGCGACTTCCAGCACATAGAAATTAGCGCTCAAAGAAAACTTAAGAGCGATGTTATTCGTGAACAATTTGCACGTATTGCCAAAATGGAAATAGATGTTGAAGTAGAAGAAGTGGGACCAGCATTGGGATGGCGCACACGTGCAACGGCTTCAGTTACTAAAAGTGGAAAAATCGGTTTCATTTCTGCGCGAAGTCATAATGTTATTGCGATTGATAATTGTCTTATTACCGCTCCTGGAATTGAATTTTCTGCTCTTTCTAAAAAACAATGGCAGACAGGTGCGAAAATTGATTTAGCTACATCTTCAACAGGTGAAAGTTTTGTAAGTGGTGACGTCACTGAACTGATGCATGAAAAAGTTGGAGATAGAGTCTTAGAAGTAAGCAATGATTCCTTCTGGCAAAGTCACGTCAATGCGCCACAAGTTCTTACCGAAATTGTCTCTGAGTACGCAAATGTACAAAGTGGTGAACATGTTCTAGATCTCTACGGGGGCGTAGGTCTATTTACCAGCGCACTAATTGACGCAGTTGGTCCAACTGGTCGAATTGATTTAGTTGAAGGAAGCAAAAGCGCAACTGCTGATGCAAAGAAAAATTTTAGTGCGCATTCAAATGTCAATATTGTTACAGCATCTGTAGAGCGAGCAATTACTCGTATCGATGGGGGAGATGTAGTAATTCTGGACCCTCCTCGTGAAGGTGCCGGAAAAGAAGTTATTAGTGAACTTGCTCGCATTTCACCTCGCGCAATTGTTTATGTTGCATGTGATCCAGCAGCACTTGCTCGAGATACGACATATTTGCAAGAAGTGGGCTATTCGCTCAAAAAAATGCGCGCATTTGATCTCTTTCCTATGACACATCACATCGAAACAGTTGCACTCTATGAACACAATAAGGTATCTTGACGTCAAGATACTTTTAGAAAGTGGAGAACCAGATGAGTAAAAACTCTTTCAACGCGAAGAAGAATTTAGATGTAGCGGGTAAGAGTTTTGAAATCTTTGATATCTCAGCAATTGAAGGTGCAAGAAATCTTCCATTTAGCTTGAAAGTTTTACTTGAGAATTTGTTGCGCACAGAAGATGGCGCAAATATCACGGCCGATCACATCAAAGCCCTTGCTAATTGGGATCCATCAGTTGAACCGGATACTGAAATTCAGTTCACTCCAGCCCGTGTTGTAATGCAAGATTTCACAGGCGTACCTTGCATCGTCGATCTTGCAACTATGCGTGAGGCAATCGTTGAATTAGGCGGGGATGCCTCCAAGGTAAATCCACTTGCACCAGCTGAACTTGTAATTGACCACAGTGTTATCGCCGATGTTTTTGGTACAAAGAATTCATTTGAAGAGAACACAGATATTGAATACGAGCGTAATCAAGAGCGTTATCGCTTCTTGCGTTGGGGCCAGAGTGCATTTGATGAGTTTAAAGTTGTGCCACCAGGGACTGGAATTGTTCACCAAGTAAATATCGAATTCCTTGCACGCGTCATCATGACTCGCACTGTAAACGGCGTGCTGCGTGCATACCCAGACACAGTCGTTGGAACAGATTCACATACAACAATGGTCAACGGCCTTGGAGTACTTGGTTGGGGAGTCGGCGGTATTGAGGCAGAAGCAGCGCTACTTGGCCAACCTGTATCAATGTTGATTCCGCGTGTAGTTGGTTTCAAACTCAGCGGCACACTTCCACTTGGAACAACTGCAACAGACTTAGCTCTGACAATTACTCAGATGCTTCGCAAACATGGCGTTGTTGGAAAATTTGTTGAATTTTATGGCCCTGGTGTTGTTGCAGTTCCTATGGCTAACCGAGCAACTATTGGAAATATGAGTCCAGAGTACGGATCAACGTGCGCAATATTTCCAATTGATGAAGAAACTTTGCGCTACTTACGTCTGACTGGTCGCAGCGAAGACGCTGTTGCTCTCGTTGAGCAATATGCAAAGAAGCAAGGTCTATGGCATGACCCTTCACTCACCCCGCGTTTTTCTGAAAATATTGAACTCGATTTATCAACCGTTGTTCCATCAATTGCAGGACCTAAACGTCCACAAGATCGTATTTCACTTAGTGATTCGAAAGCTTCTTTTGAAAACATATTGCCAACGTACCTTTCTGATAAAACTGAAAAGTCTGCAGTTGCTATCAAGGTACGAAACGAAGCAACAACAATCAAAAATGGTGATGTTGTAATTGCATCTATTACGTCATGTACAAATACTTCTAATCCATCAGTAATGATTGGCGCTGCACTTCTTGCGAAAAAGGCAGTAGAGAAGGGCTTGAAATCAAAGCCGTGGGTAAAAACAACGCTTGCTCCTGGTTCAAAAGTAGTCACTGATTATTACGATCGCGCAGGACTAACTTCTTACATGCAGGAACTAGGTTTTCACCTCGTTGGTTATGGCTGCGTTACATGTATCGGTAACTCAGGACCACTTCCAATCGAAATTAGCAAGGCAGTCAATGACAATGACTTAGCAGTAACTGCTGTTCTATCTGGTAACCGTAACTTTGAAGGCCGCATTAGCCCTGATGTGAAGATGAACTATTTGGCATCGCCTCCGCTAGTTGTTGCTTATGCAATAGCAGGAACGATGGATCATGATTTCGAAAAAGATTCACTAGGAAATGACAAAGAGGGCAAGCCTGTTTATCTCAAGGATATTTGGCCATCACCTCAAGAAATTCAAAGTGTTATCGATGCATCAATTTCCTCTGAAATGTTTACGAAAGATTATGCAAGCGTCTTCGATGGCGATCATCGCTGGAAGTCACTTGCTACTCCAACAGGTAAGACTTTTGAATGGGATACCAAGTCAACATATGTTCGACGTCCACCATATTTCGATGGAATGCCTAAGCAACCCACACCAGTGACCGACATTGCTGGAGCACGCGTGATGGCTATTTTGGGAGATTCTGTAACAACAGATCACATTTCACCGGCTGGAAATATCAAAGCCGATTCACCAGCTGGAAAATATTTAGCAGAGCATGGCGTTGATCGTAAAGATTTCAACTCATATGGTTCACGCCGCGGTAATCACGAAATCATGATTCGCGGAACTTTTGCAAATATTCGCCTAAAGAATATGTTGCTAGATGGAGTCGAAGGTGGCTTTACTCGCAACTTCTTACAAGGTGGAGTGCAATCAACTATTTATGATGCATCTGTTGAATACATCAACGCTGGTGTGCCACTAGTTATCTTGGCTGGTAAAGAATATGGATCGGGCTCATCTCGTGACTGGGCGGCAAAAGGAACAGCACTCCTTGGTGTTCGCGCAGTAATTGCTGAAAGCTTTGAACGTATTCACCGTTCTAACTTGATCGGCATGGGCGTTCTTCCTTTGCAATTCCTTGATGGCCAAAATGCACAATTACTTGGTCTAACCGGTGAAGAAACATTTACCATTTCTGGAATTGTCGAACTCAATAATGGCAGCACTCCCAAGGTGGTCAGTGTTAGCGCAGGAGATAAGAAATTTAGTGCGAAAGTACGCATCGATACACCAGGTGAGGCAGATTACTATCGCCATGGCGGAATCATGCAGTATGTATTGCGCTCACTACTCGCTAATTAGTGCAATATTGAGGGCAGCAAACTAGAATTGCCCTCATGATTGAGTCGATAAA
>WLDA01000037.1 GCA_009705025.1 Actinomycetota bacterium
AAAATGGCGGAGGGCGTGGGATTTGAACCCACGAAACTTTCGTTTGCCGGTTTTCAAGACCGGTGCACTCGGCCGCTATGCGAGCCCTCCGTGGGAGAGGTTACCCGAGAATCACAAGAGTTGAAAATTGAGGATTGAAACTAGGCAGGAAGATCGAGTAATTCCTCAATGATTATCGCAACGCCATCTTCTGTATGGGGGCGAGCAATTCCTTTTGCGTGTTTTGCTCCATCTGGATGACCATCTGCCATTGCATAAGAACGGCCACACCATTGCAACATTGAAAAATCATTTGGGTTATCGCCAAATGAAACACAATCTTTTGCATCAATTCCAAGTCGGGCTGCCATCTTTGAAAGTGTGGTTCCTTTTGAAACATCTAGTGCTGAAATTTCTAATAACGAATCGTGTGGATTTGAATGTGTGACCGTTACTAGACCTTGAAGTTCTTTTGTTGCTATCGCTAACATTTCATCGGATGTTAGTTCTTGATCAGAGCAGCGTGCCAACATCTTGAGCGCAGGTGAACTAATAATTTCTTCAATTTTATCTACACCAATATTATCTATTCCAACATCCCAGCGCGGTACGTAAATCTTTTCACGATGGAAATAATTATGTGATTCCACCGCAAAAGATATTTGTGGGATTGCTTTACGTAATCTTTTTACAGTTTCTAGTTGTGCATCGACGGGCATAAGCCATTCTTCTAATACTTTTGCATTTTGTAAGTCATAGAGCATTGCTCCATTGCCGCAAATTGCTTTACCGATTCCAAATGCTTCTTGAATCTCTGGCATCCAACGAGGGGGACGGCCAGTTACATAAAAGATTTCAATTCCCATTGAATGCGCGCGCCGAAATACATCGATAGTGCGCTGAGATATCTCGCCATAATGAGCTACAACTGTTCCATCTAAATCTGTTGCAATGAGTTTGGGACGTTTATTCACACCAACTCAAATCGTTTAGTCCCTAAGAATGGTTGCAAGGCTTGTGGCACATTGACGCTTCCATCAGCATTTTGGTGGTTCTCAAGAATTGCAACAATCATGCGCGGGATTGCAACAAGTGTTCCATTTAGTGTTGCAACAGCTTTTGTTCCATCACTATCTTTAAAACGAATGTTTAGTCGGCGTGCTTGAAATTCTGTGCAGTTAGAAGTACTTGTTACTTCCCGATATGCCTTCTGTGTCGGAATCCACGCTTCAATATCAAATTTACGGTTAGCACTTGATCCTAAATCACCAGAAGCAACATCTATGACTCTGTAGGGGATCTCCATTGCATTGAGAAAATCTTTCTCCCATTGCAATAAACGTTTGTGCTCTTCTATTGCTTGATCTGGGTGACAGAAAGAGAACATCTCAACTTTATCGAATTGATGGACGCGAATAATTCCACGAGTATCTTTTCCATATGTTCCCGCTTCGCGACGGAAACAAGTTGAATAACCTGCATAACGCAATGGTAATTTTTCTACTGGCAACACTTCGTCCATGTGATACGCAGCAAGTGGAACCTCACTTGTTCCAACTAAATACATTCCATCTTTTTCCAAATGATAAACATTTTCTGCTGCTTGGCCTAGAAAGCCAGTTCCTTCCATCGCTGGAGGGTTTACTAATACTGGAGGAATGACAGGAGTGAAGCCAGCTTTAACTGCAGATGAAATTGCATAGTTCACTAATGCGAATTCAAGAAGTGCGCCGACGCCAGTTAGATAATATGAGCGCGAGCCTGAAACTTTAGCGCCGCGCTCTGTGTCAATTGCGCCGAGAAGTTTTCCTAACTCCACATGATCTTTTGGTTCAAAATCAGTAAATTCGCGAGGCGTACCAATATGTTCAAGAACTACAAAATCTTCTTCTTTTCCTATTGGTGCATTCGGGTCCAAAATATTAGATAGTTGAAGCGCCACTACTTGTGTTTGGGCTTCAAGTTCTGCTCTTTTAGCATCCGCGCTCTTTACTTTATTTGCTAAATCTTTAGCGCTTTCGAGTAATTTTGTTTTTTCATCGCCTTTTGCGATGCCAACGGATTTAGATAGTGTGTTTTGCTCTGCTCGCAATAATTCAAATTCATTGATTGCAACTCTGCGTTTTTCATCTATTGCAATAACCTGATCAACAAGAGTTACATCTTCTCCGCGACCTTTTTGTGAAGCGCGAACTACATCAGGATTCTCGCGTAAGAATTTGATGTCAATCATTTATTTGACCTTTTCTCGCGGGTACGAACCTAGAAAGCGAATATCTTCACAACGTTGACGAAGGCTCGCTACCGCTTCTGCAACTGGTGCGTCGTTGATATGACCCTCAACATCAATAATGAAATGGTAATGCCCGAGTTCGCGTCCGGTGGGACGACTCTGAATAAAAGTCAGGTTCACTTCGCGCTTTGCGAACTCAGTCAAAATTTCTAGCAAAGCGCCAACGTGGTCAATTCCAATAAAAATTGCCATAGAGGTGCGATCAAGACCTGTGCGTGGTGGGATGGTGCCTGGCTTTGATACCAATACAAATCGTGTGATCGCTCCATCGTTATCGCCGATGTTGTCGGCAATAATTGTTAGGCCGTAGTGAGCTGCTGCAACGGGTGCTGCAATGGCAGCATCAAATTCTCCGCGGGAAATAGATTCGGCGGCAGCGGCGGTTGAAGCCGTTGGAATAATTTCGGCATTTGGATAATTCAAAGCGACGTAAGTACGGCACTGAGCTTCGGCATGTGGGTGTGTAGCAATTCTTTTTATATCTGTTGTGCCGTGTTTGATCATTAGAGCAAATGAAACAGGCAAGGTAACTTCAGCAACAATAGTGAGTGGCTCACCAGTTGCTAGTTCATCAAGGGTGCGGGCAACAACGCCTTCTACTGAATTTTCAATTGGGACTAAGGCAAAGTGTGCATTGCCTTCGCGCACCGAATTTAGAGCAGCTGTCACATTTGCGTATGGCTTGAGTGAATCATTAGCAGAAGTGATCTTTTTTAGCGCCGCCTCAGTAAAGGTGCCTTTTGGTCCTAAGTATCCGTATGTTCCCACTGACTAATGATACCCGAGTACATCACGTGCACGTGACGGGGTATTTGTAATTAGAACATTGACCTTATTGCGCTCACAAAATTGCATATCGTCATCTTTATCGACTGTCCAGACAAATAAATCACGAGATTCACTCAAAAATGTTAGATCGTCTTTCAACAACTGAATGCTTGGTCCTAGATTTTTTGCTGAAGAAAAGCGGCGCATTAACCGCGAATGGCTTGGGTGTAGAAGGGCAACAGTATTTTGCTCTGGTGCTATTTTTTTGATTTGTTCTATTGCTAACCAAGAAAATGACATTATTGAAGTTTTTGGAAGATTCTTTTCTTGAGAAAGTAAATCAAGGACAATCTTCTCAATTTTATTTCCAGTTGGTACTGGATGTTTTGTTTCAATTGCCAACTCTTTCTTATTTTCTTTGGCAAGGAGTAATAACTCTTCAAGTGTTAGAAGTTCTGGGTACTCCCTGCGAATCTGGGCATATTTCATCTCTGCAATCCGGCCTGAAACACCCGCACATCTTTTTAGGTCTGCATCGTGCCAAAGCAGAGCCACATTATCTTTCGATAAGCGCACATCGCATTCAAACCCATCGGCACCTTGGGCAATAGCGCCGTTGTAAGCGCGCATTGTGTGCTCAGGAAAATCTCTAGAAGCACCGCGGTGGGCGTAGATTTTCATATGCAAGATTAGCACCGTTAGGCTTACCTCTATGAGTAGCAAAGGTGCGCAATACTTTTTTGAAAGTTCTGCGCGCTCTGTTCTCGGTTTAGTTCGTGAAGGTAATGAAGATTCAGGATTTACTTCCGCAAAGTTGATCGCTGTTGCCGATGGAATGGGTGGTCACGCGGGTGGAGAAGTTGCTTCACGCATTGCAATAAAGACATTGGCATCTCTTACTTCTGTTTTGTCCAATCCTGAAATTGATTCAGACTCAATTGAAGATCTTTTGCAGAATTCTTTGCACACTATCGATAATGAAATTGGCGAACATGCACGAGAAGCAATAGAGGTGCGTGGAATGGGTACAACCCTTACCGCTTTATTGCTTTACGGGGCAAAAATTGCACTTTTACATGTTGGTGATTCGCGCGCTTACCGCTTACGCGGAAATGATTTAGAACAACTAAGTTGTGATCACACGGTTATGCAAGAACTACTCGACCAAGGAGCTATTTCCCCCGCCGACATACGTGAGCATCCGCAACGTTCAGTTCTGACTCAAGCGCTTATGGGTGATGGCAATGTGACCCCTGTATTGCAAATTTATGATGTGAAAGAAAACGATCGATTTATTCTCTGTAGTGATGGGTTGTCTAGTGTGCTTAGTGACAAAGAGATGAAAGCATTGTTGAAAAAGAAAACTGCAGACGAATCAATTACTGCCTTGATTGAGGCCACTTATATCAACGGGGCACCTGACAATATTTCGATAATTATTGCTGACATAGTTACTTCCAGTGAAGTGGCACCATTATTTATAGGAGCTGCGCAATGATGAATCTAACTTTGGGTGGTCGCTACGTTCTTGGCGAGATGATCGGCACTGGCGGTATGGCTGATGTTTATAGAGCGCACGATCAACGCCTCGCTCGCGAAGTAGCAGTAAAAGTATTACGTAGTGATCTTGCGCGTGATCCTTCATTTGTTGCACGTTTTCGCAAAGAAGCATTTGCTGCTGCGGGATTAAACCATCCAGGAATTGTTGCCGTGTATGACTCTGGTGAAGAGCCTGCACCGTACATAGTTATGGAATTAGTTTCAGGTCATACATTGCGTGACTTGATTCATCGCGGAGAGCGCATTCCTCTTGCTCGCGCACTAGAAATTGGTGAAGGAATTCTTGCAGCGTTGGAGTATTCGCATGAACGCGGAATTGTCCATAGAGATATAAAGCCTGCAAACATCATGATTACCGATCAAGGTGATGTGAAGGTCATGGATTTTGGAATTGCGCGCGCACTCGATGATTTAGGTGCAACATTGACAAGCACATGGAACATTGTTGGAACTGCGCAGTATTTATCTCCCGAACAGGCACTCGGTGAAATCGCAGATGCGCGCTCCGATATTTATTCAACAGGTTGTTTGTTATATGAAGTTCTCACTGGTCAACCACCTTTTACTGGTGATACTCCTGTTTCAATTGCTTATCAACATGTTTCTGGAGTATTAGTTCTGCCAAGTAAAATTACACCTGTCCTACCTGAAGGTATCGACATACTTTTATCTGTAGCGCTAGCGAAAAAAGCAGAGGATAGGTACCAATCTGCAGGGCTAATGCTTGATGATTTATTCAAGATTCATTCTGGTGAAACCGTCACAACAAAAATGGTGAAAAAACCAATAAACCGCCGCACACTATTTAGTGTAATTGGCGCTTCAATTCTAATCTTGGCAGTTGCTGGTGCTGGTTTATTTGCTTCACGCCCTGGCGCACCATCAGTTGGTAACGAAATTCCAAATGTTGTCGGACTAACCGAAAATGCTGCTCGCGCATTGCTCTCTGACTACGTCATTACTGTTACGCGAGCACATGATTCTCGTATTCCAAAAGATCGAGTTGCTAGTCAAATTCCATTAGCGACAACGCGTGCTACCTCTGGTTCTGGAATTGTCCTAACTGTTTCTGATGGCCCCGGTGATTCAATAGTTCCAACCGATCTAGTCGGTTTATCTCTACTTGATGCTCGCGCATTATTAACTTCCGTGGGATTGGTTGTGTCACGAACCGAAGCAGTTCCCTCCGATGAAGCACAAGGAACTGTTTTGAAGGTAACTCCTGAACCAGGCTCAACAATTACTGCTGGTAGCGGTGTTGTATTACAAATTGCGAGTGGTGAAGTTGAAGTTCCTAATCTCATTGGTGTTGACGGCATACAAGCAAAAACACTATTAGTTCAAGCTGGTTTTCTTATAAATGAATTAGAAGCCAATGATCCTGATCAACCATCAGGTGTTGTTATTCGCCAAGCACCTGATGGTGGAACAACTCAGACTATTGGTAAATCAGTAACAATTACAATAAATAAAACACCGTAATTATTTTTTACCAACTACTGGTGAAAGACCAACTGCTTTGTCTTGGGCATTCTTATCGCCACATTGTGTAAGCCAATTTGCAAGCATCTGATGGCCGTGCTCTGTTAGAACTGATTCAGGATGAAATTGCACGCCTTCGATTGGAAATTTTGTATGTCTCATTGACATAACAATTCCTGAATCAGTTGAACCTGTAATTTCAATCTCTGGTGGGACGGTATCGCGCTCAACAGCAAGTGAGTGATATCTAGTTGCAGTAAATGGTGATGGGAGATTTGCTAACACTCCACCGCCTTGATGATTTACTTGAGAAGTTTTTCCGTGGAGAAGTTCTGGTGCGCGTGACACTGTTGCGCCAAATGCAACACCAATAGCTTGATGACCTAGACAAACACCAAAGAGTGGAATTTTTTTATCTGCGCAGTACTGAATCATTTCTATAGAAACGCCTGCGCGCTCTGGGGTTCCGGGACCTGGCGAGATTAGGACGCCGTCGTATTTGCTCGCTTCACTTGCTTCTACTTCATCATTTCTAACCACGGTGCACTCAGCGCCAAGTTGGGCAAGGTATTGCACAAGGTTGTAAACAAAGGAGTCATAGTTATCGACTACGAGGATTTTGGTCGCCACGCGCTAATTCTCTCCTATTGCTCGAGCTCTCACTATCCTTTTCATTTCTAGGCAATCTGGTGTAACTTCGCCTTATGCCAAAGTCAAAATTGCGTAAAAAGGTTGTTGAACAGCGTACCCACGAGCAAGAAGTGGTTGTTCACACCCCACAAGGTCCACTCGAAAGCCCTTCATGGCTTGCTCCAACAATGGTGGCTGCCTTTTTGATTGGTCTTCTCTGGATTGTGACTTTCTATGTAACTCAGACTCGCTACCCGATCCCTGGTATTGGCGCATGGAACATGATCGTTGGTTTCTCATTTATCGGCGTGGGATTCTCCCTCGCTACGAAATGGCGCTAATTACACGCTTGTAATTCTCCACACGGTGGATAACTTCTGTGGATAAAGTTTTAGCGTCTCTGACGAAGCAAAAGCGTTGAGGCAATTGCTCCCCCGATAAGTCCTCCAAGGTGTGCGCGCCAATCAACTCCACCTAATGCAAATCCAAGTGCAAAGTTAATTCCAACAATGACTGCAATAGATCGAATATCTGTGCCAATTTTTCGCCCGACGACCGCCATTGCACCAAAGAGTCCAAAGATTGCGCCAGATGCTCCAACAGATGGTTGATTAGCTGCGGCGAAATAATTAGATACTAACGATCCGCTAATGAGTGAGATGAAAAAAATTACTAAAAATCTTTCTTTTCCAAATGCGGCCTCAATTGGATTTCCAAGAACCATCAGCGCGTACATATTAAATCCAAGGTGAAAAATTCCGCCGTGCGTGAGAGCAACAGTTAGTAATCGATACCACTCGCCACGGGCGGTTCCGTGAATTTGTCCATCACTAAGGATTGCTTCTTTGATGAGAAAAAGATTTTGTTCTAGATTCGGAACTAGTAATTGCACTAAATATGCAGCACAAATAATTGTGATGAGTGTGAGAGTTGCGGAACGCTTC
>WLDA01000038.1 GCA_009705025.1 Actinomycetota bacterium
AGTCTGGTTTTTCCATACCCATTAGCATTTTGAAAAGTGTTGTCTTACCGGCACCGTTTGGTCCGATAACTCCAACAATTCCATTGCGCGGCAAAGTAAATGAGAGATCATCAACTAACAAACGATCGCCAAAACCCTTATTCAAATGTTCAACTTCCATAACAATATTTCCAAGGCGTGGTCCAGGTGGAATCTGAATCTCTTCAAAGTCGAGTTTGCGCATCTTGTCTGCCTCAGATGCCATCTCTTCATATCGTGCAAGACGTGCCTTTGATTTTGCTTGGCGACCCTTTGCATTCTGGCGAACCCAATCGAGTTCTTCTGCCAAGCGCTTTGCGCGCTTTGCATCTTTTTGACCTTCAACTTTGAGACGTGCAGCTTTGGTTTCTAAGTATGTGGAGTAATTACCTTCATATGGATATGCGCGACCGCGGTCGAGTTCCAAAATCCATTCGGCCACATTGTCCAAGAAGTATCTATCGTGAGTAATAGCAACAACGGTGCCTGGATATTTACTCAAGAATTGCTCAAGCCATAAAACAGATTCAGCGTCGAGGTGGTTTGTAGGCTCATCAAGTAGAAGTAAATCTGGAGACTGTAATAACAATTTACAGAGTGCAACGCGGCGACGCTCTCCGCCAGATAACACTGTTACATCGGCATCAGATGGCGGGCAACGCAGCGCATCCATCGCTTGCTCTAATTGCGCATCAAGATCCCATGCATTGCGATGATCTAATTGCTCTTGAAGATTTCCCATCTCCGTTAGCAATTTGTCGTAATCAGCATCAGGGTTAGCCATCTCATCAGATACGGCGTTGAAGCGATCTAGCATTGCGATAGTTTCTGCAACGCCCTCTTTTACATTGTCTAAAACATTCTTTGTCTCATCTAGAACTGGCTCCTGCATCAAGATTCCGACTGTGTAGCCCGGTGATAAAAATGCTTCACCATTAGATGCAGTTTGTAAGCCAGCCATAATCTGGAGAACTGTTGATTTACCAGCACCATTAGGACCGACAACACCAATTTTTGCACCTGGATAAAAGGCCAAAGTCACATCATCAAGAATTACTTTTTCGCCATGCGCTTTACGCGCTTTTTTCATCGTATAAATAAACTCAGCCATGAGAGGAAACCTTACTCGTTAGTGTCGGTAGACTTAGCATCACACGACCCCTACAGGCGCCTGTAGCTCAGTCGGATAGAGCACCCGCCTTCTAAGCGGGTTGTCGCAGGTTCGATTCCTGCCAGGCGCGCAACGATTTACATTAGAAATCTAAAAGTTAAAGAAAAACGACCGGCATATAGCCGGTCGCCTCTCCCTCGTGTAACTATTTTAGAAATTAACCGATCTTTGCTACCTGAGCTTGAGCCTTCTTGAGTAGAGAGCCATCAATAACGCTAAAGCCAAGCTTTGCTCCAACATCCTTTGAGCAAGCACTGCTCAAGATAAATGTTGCAATTGACTTCACAGCTGCAGCCTTTGTCTTATCTTTGTAATCAGTATCTGCCAACATGTAAGAGATGATTCCTAGTGGGTAGGCACCTGGCTCTTTTGTTGCATAGTCATATGTAAGCCAACCATTAGCATCTTGTGTAGCTGATGCTAAGAATGCGCTTGTTCCAACTGAATCTGGAGCAACAACATTTCCTGCTGGGTTGATTACATTTGCAATCTTTAGCTTATTAGCAGCTGCATAGTTTACTTCTGCATAAGTGATTGAATAAGGAGTCTTTCCTGCAAGTTGTGAAACACCTGTTGATGAGGAAGCACCAACAACGCGACCGAGGTTATCTGTTGAGTTGATATTTCCAGGGAATGCATCCTTGAATACCTTGTTCTTCGCCTTTGTCCAAACAGAAGCAGCGCTCTTGTTTAGATAATTTGTGAAGTTCTCAGTTGTTCCTGATGAATCAGAGCGATAAACAACTGTGATTTTTTGATCAGGCAATGTGAAGTTTCCGTTGATTGTCTGTGTACGTAGAACAACAAGCTTGCCACTTGCATCTTTGAGAGGATTACCTGAGCGATCCTTCTTGTAAATGGTGACTGTTGTTGTTTTGTTGTTATCTGCAACGATTGCTGGGTCATTCCAACGTGTAATTGTTCCGCCGAAGATTCCTGCAATTGTTGCTGCTGAAAGTTGTAGTGGCTTCTTTGTTGTTGGGAAGTTATAAAGAACAGCAATTGGAGCTGCAACTAATGGGATGTGAATCAATGAAGCGCGACGTGTCGCTGCTGTGTAAGCACCATCTGACATCCAGAAATCACCGATTGACTTATCAGAGTTTGATTGACCTGTACCTGAGCTAGATGATGCATAGCTATATGTATCGGATGCAGTTGATTGTGTTGCAAATGGAGCCTTGCAACCTTCAATGAGCGCTGCTGGGAAAGATGCACCTGAACCTGAAATGCTTACTCCTGCGTGTGCAGGTGTTGTTGCTACTAAACCAAACGCGATTGCAATAGCTGCAACTTTCGCGATCTTTGAAATTTTCATGTACTTCCCCTCATAGGTGTGAAACTAGTTCTGCACTAGTGAGGTAAAACTATTGAGCGGGGGTTAACCAATAGCCCCTGTATGGCAAACGAAAGTGAACAGTTATATGAACAATTGGTGTCGCTTAGCCGAAGCGGCCAGTGACGTAATTCTCTGTTCTCTTATCGCGTGGACGGCTAAAAATCTCACTTGTAGGTGATGCCTCAATCATTTGGCCAGGCCCGCCATCGGATAAGAAGAATGCTGTGTAATCAGATACGCGTGCGGCCTGTTGCATATTGTGAGTCACGATGATGATTGTCATCGTGTCGGAGAGGTGACGGATTGTCTCTTCGATGCGAAGCGTTGATCCTGGATCGAGTGCCGAACATGGCTCATCCATCAAGAGAACTTGTGGACGAACAGCAAGTGCGCGTGCAATACATAGGCGTTGTTGCTGTCCGCCAGAGAGTGAACCACCATGTGCACCAAGGCGATCCTTTACTTCATTCCATAAACCTGCGCGCTCGAGACACTCTTCTAGAAGTTCATCTTTGTTGGAGACTTTCTGCTGAGAGAGCTTGAGTCCCGATAAAACATTCTCACCAATTGTCATTGAAGGAAAAGGGTTTGGCTTCTGGAAAACCATTCCGATTTGCAAGCGAATCTTCGTAACATCTGTTCCTTGTGCATATACATCGCGACCATCGAGCAGGACTTCTCCGGCCATTGCAGCACCCGGAATAAATTCGTGCATACGATTGATCGTGCGAATAAAAGTTGATTTTCCACAACCTGAAGGGCCAATGAGTGCAGTTACAGTACCGGCTGCGAAATCTAAATTGATATCTGAGAGAACGTGGTTCTTTCCAAACCAAGCATGAATGCCGCGAGTTTCAAGACCTGTGCCCATTGCGCGAGTACCTGGCGCTTTTTGCACCTTTGCATTCGCTACATCCGCTAAAGACGATGGTCTGGTTGTTGTTTCCATATTCTCTTTCTCGCTTTCATGTGAGTCGTTCATCGCGCAACCTTTCGAGTACCAAGCAGACGTGCAAGGGAAAATAGAATCAGGACGAGCACCATAAGTACTAGTAAGCCTGCCCATGCACGTGTAATCGCTTCGGGTGAGCCAGCATTGAAAGATTTCCAGATGTAATACGGCAATGAACCAATAGAACCGCTGAACGCATTTGGATTTACTCTGTCTCCGCCACCGGTAAGTAAAAGAATTGGCGCAGTTTCTCCAGCAATACGCGCAATACCGAGAATTACTGCAGTGATAAGACCGCTGCGAGCGGCTGGAAGAACAATCATGGCAACTGTGCGCCATTGTGTGCCACCGAGTGCAACCCCTGCTTCACGCAAATCATTTGGAATCAACTTCAATACTTCTTGTGACGTTCTAGCAACAGTTGGAATCATCAAAATGGTTAGAGCAAGGGCTCCCATAAATCCTGAATAACCTTTAGTAATTGGATAGAGAACGGCAGAAAGAATAAACAGTCCCGCCACAATGGATGGAACTCCGCTCATTGCTTGAACTAAGAATTGGATTGGACGAGTCAGTGATCCTCGAATTTCAGTTAGGTAGAGAGCTGTAAGAATTCCGATTGGAATACTCATGATGAGTGCCAAAACTACCAAGGTCAATGTTCCTGTAATCGCGTGAAGTAATCCACCGCTAGCAATTGGATCTGTTGGAGCCGACATTGACATGTCTGTGGTGAGTAGACCCATGTGTAATCCTTTGGAGCCTTTTACAACCACTGTGACAATAATGCTCGCGATTGGAATTACTGTTACAACGGCGCCAATTGCAACGAGTGAATTTACAAAAGCATCTTTTGCTGCTGCGCTTCCGCGAGTAAACCATTGGAAGCCTGCAGTCAGTGCCATATAAAAAATAAAGAAAAGCCCGAAATAGGCAAGCTTTCCTTTCATTGGCGTTACGGCAACAACAACATAAGTTCCTACTATTGCAAAGAGAAAAAGAGCAACATCGCGGAGGCGATCTTTAGGTGATGCCTTCCATGGACGAGTAGGCGCTGGCGCACTTATTGTTGTCATCGCCCTGACCTTCCAGTTGCGCGAACAATTACATCAGCAAGTGCGTTGACGATGAGTGTGAGGAAGAAAAGTATTAGCCCAGCAGCCATAAGGGCTTTGATTTCATAAGGACTAGCTTCGCCGAATTTCAAAATGATCAGGGAAGCAACATTTCCACCGGCACCAAGCAACATCTGCCAATTTACTTGGAAAACAATATTGAGAACCGTGTAAACAGCAACCGTTTCACCCATTGCGCGACCTAGTCCAAGCATTGCTCCACCAATAACTCCACTCTTACCGTGTGGAATCACAACAGCTTTAATCATCGCCCAACGTGTTGCACCGAGTGCGTACGCCGCTTGGATTCGATCAAGTGGTGCTTGTGAAAAAATCTCGCGCGAAACGGATGTGATAATTGGAATAATCATGATTGCGAGAACAACACCTGCAACAAATGGTGAACGTGTGACAACGTATGGTTCTAATTTGAAAAATGGTAGAAATCCAAAATAGTGATGGAGAAGTTTCGCCCAGTATTCAACACTTGGCATGAGCACTAGAAATCCCCAAATACCAAAAAGGATTGATGGAAATGCCGCCATCATGTCAATGACAGTTACAAGAATTTTCTTGAGCCAACCTGGTGCGTAAAAATTTAGAAAGAGTGCTGAGAAAACTGAAATAGGAAGAGCTATTGCAACTGCAACTATGGAACAAAGAATTGTTCCAACGAGCATCGCTGCAAGTCCGAAATGACTTTCAAGCACATTGCCTGCATCATCTGTTGAAATACTCCAATCAGATGATGTTAGAAATTTGAAGCCTTCTTGACGCAAAACTTCAAAACCACGGTATCCGAGAAATAGAGCGATCAAACCTAAAATAATTAGTGAAGAAAGTCCGCCAACTGTTACAACTGCACGAAAAACTTTGTCAGAAAAACGTGGCTCTGTTGTTAATTCGCGAGGAGTGGGTACCGCTCGCTCGGGAGCAATCGTTGACATGCACCGAATCCTGCTCGTAACTGAGAGAAAATAGGCAGATGCTTGGTTACGAGAAGGTGAACGAGAGGTGAAATAACGGGGCGCTATTTTTGGCGCTCCGAGCGCGAGCGCCTAAGGTATCCACATGGCTAACGAGCAACCCAACCTCATCTGGATCGACTGTGAGATGACCGGTCTCTCCCTCCTCACTGATGCCTTGGTCGAAATTGCCGTTCTCGTTACAGATTCAGAGCTCAATGTCATTGGCGAAGGCGTCGATGTCGTCATCCATGCAACTGAGGGCCAACTAGAAGATATGAACGATTTCGTTCGCGAGATGCACACCAACTCTGGCCTTATTACTGAAATTCCTAATGGCATACCAATGGCTGCAGCTGAGGCAAAAATAATTGCGTATTTGGAAAGCGCTTCAACGGTTGCTGGAAAATCTCCCCTTGCAGGAAATTCCGTTGGTGTGGATCGCTCATTTATTGATCGCGATATGCCATCCCTTAGCGCATACCTGCATTACCGAACCATCGATGTTTCATCCATAAAAGAATTGGCTCGTCGCTGGTATCCAAAGGCTTATTTCAACGCTCCTGCCAAGACGGGCAATCACCGCGCCCTTGGTGATATTCAAGATTCAATTGCGGAATTGGCGTACTACCGCTCGGCAATCTTTACTGATACGAGCGCGCAAGGCTCCGAGGACGCGAAGTAGCAAGGTAGACTTTGCAACTCATGGTGGACGTAGCTCAGCTGGTAGAGCACCCGGTTGTGGTCCGGGATGTCGCGGGTTCGAGCCCCGTCGTTCACCCCAATATTTTCTTAGTAGAAAACTCAGCACCCAGCACGACCTAACAGGAAGCCGACAAGAATGATCTTTGATGTCATTATTGAAATCCCAGCAGGTAGTCGCAACAAATACGAAGTCGATCATGTAACGGGTGAAATTCGCTTAGATCGCATGTTGTTTACATCAACTCGCTATCCGTATGACTATGGCTTTGTTAAGAACACACTGTCTTTAGATGGCGACCCACTTGATGCTTTGGTGATGTTAGATGAGCCAACTTTTCCTGGATGTGTGGTTTCTTGCCGCGCAATTGGAATGTTTAATATGACAGATGAAGCTGGCGGAGACGACAAACTTCTCTGCGTTGCAGCTGGCGATGTTCGCAAATCATCTTTTCAAGATTTAGAGGATGTTCCTGAGTTTGAACTCTCTGAAATCCAACATTTCTTTGAAGTCTACAAAGCGCTAGAGCCTGGCAAGAGTGTTACTGGTGGTAACTGGGTAAATCACAGTGAAGCCCAACTAGAAATTGAACGCTCTCGCGAGCGTTACAAAGGAACACATTAAGTAACGTCACAACGATTGTAGGGAGAGCTACATGATTAACAGCGGTGATACAGCATGGGTGCTTGCAAGTAGCGCACTCGTTCTCTTTATGACGCCGGGCCTAGCGATTTTTTACGGTGGAATGGTTCGAGTTAAAAGTGCACTCAACATGATGATGATGTCATTTGCGGCAATTGGAGTCACCACAATTATCTGGGTCCTGTATGGCTACTCATTGGCATTCGGGACTTCGAATGGTGGATTAATTGGTGGCTTCGAACATATCGGTTTAGCAAAGACATTAGACACTGTTGTTGGTGCTGAAGGTCATCAGATTCCAACACTTTCATTTGCAATGTTCCAGTTAACTTTTGCTGTAATAACAGTGGCACTCCTATCTGGTGCTATTGCAGACCGAGCTAAATATGGCTCATGGGTTTTATTCGTTGCCGTATGGATTACTTTGGTCTATATCCCTATTGCTCACTGGGCTTTTGCATCTCAGAGTGGCAAAGGCGGTTGGATCGTCGACAAGTTAGGTGCTCTAGATTTTGCGGGCGGAACTGTTGTAGAAATCAATTCTGGAGCTGCCGCTCTTGCGCTCGCTTTAGTTTTAGGAAAGCGCGATGGCTTTAAACGCGATCCAATGCGGCCACACAATATGCCGCTCGTGCTTTTAGGCGCTGGAATGCTGTGGTTTGGTTGGTTTGGATTTAACGCCGGAAGTGCGCTATCTGCAGGTTCACTAGCAGCTACTGCAATGATCAACACACAGATTGCAT
>WLDA01000039.1 GCA_009705025.1 Actinomycetota bacterium
TAAAAAGAGAAAAGTTGAAGAGCGAGATCCTGCATTGCAACTTTTGCAAAATCGTCTTGCCCCAGAATTATCAGAAATTACATGGCGCGCTGGAGTAGACGATGGTGGAGTTGAAGTCATATCCGCTCGCCAAGATTACGAAATAGAGATATTTGGAAATAGCCGAATTGCGGTATTGCTCTACGGAATTCTCTTAGGTAGCGGAGTGACAAATACCCAGATGGGCCCGCTAGGAGTAAGAGATAATCAGACCATCAGTCATCGCGATATAGGGAGTACTTATCTGCGCGCAAGCGATGTTGGTTCAAGTTTTCGTTTGAAACTCTCTGAATTAGCAAAAGAATTTACCCTTTTTCCAATCTCATCCGAGAGTAAGAAACATGAGAAGAAAGAGAAGAGTCTGCGCATTTATGTGGGCGATCCAACGAAAGAAGATCTATCGACTGGTTTGATTTCACAATGGATGCGCCAGCGTTTAGATTTTTTCCTAATATCTACGCCACATGGAGGCGGAATTACGTGGGGGCCACTTGTAAAGCCAGGAAAAACTCCTTGTTTGAGATGTATAGATATTTCACGAAAAGAGCAAGGCGATATTTCCCAATACTTAGAAAATGGGGCAGAAGAGATGGAGAGCTCTATTGCTGCAGCTCATGAAATTGCAGGACGTATTTCTCAAGAAATTTTGTATTACGTCGACGGCAATGATGAATCTTTAGTTGGAGCAAGAACTCGTTTTCATTCTGGCGCACTTTGTAATAGAGAACACATTACCTATGCCCTCCATCCACGCTGTGGATGCGCATGGGAGTGAACTTTCACGTGGCAACTTCCAACACTTTCCTTCACAATTGCGCCTATGTCTTCCGATGCCAAAAACCAAGGTAGTGAGATTCCCCAATCCACTGTTGCGCGTACTGCGCGAATGGTTTCAATACCTATCGGTCTCGCTGGTCGTGGTGCACTTGGAATTGGTCGCCAATTAGTTGGCCAGTCAAGCAATGTTGTCTTTGCTGAGATTCAAGAAAAAACTGCTGAACAGCTTTTCAAAGTTCTTGGTGAGCTCAAAGGTGGAGCGATGAAATTCGGACAAGCGCTCTCTGTTTTTGAAGCAGCCCTTCCTGAAGAGATCGCAAAGCCATATCGAGAGACGCTTACAAAACTTCAAGAATCTGCACCACCGCTTCCAACTCGTGTGGTTCATAAAGTACTTGCAAAAGAACTTGGTGAAGATTGGCGAGATAACTTCGCAAGTTTTGAAGATATCCCTGCTGCCTCTGCTTCGATTGGCCAAGTACATAAAGCGCAATGGAAAGATGGTCGCGCTGTTGCGGTAAAGATTCAATATCCAGGAGCGGCCGAAGCGCTAATTTCTGATCTCAATCAAATTCAACGATTTGCAAAGATTTTCCAATTAGTAATGCCAGGGCTCGAGATGAAACCATTGCTCGAAGAATTGCGTTCACGAATTATTGAAGAAGTCGACTACCGCTATGAAGCGCAAGCACAAGAGGCATATGCACGCGTTTACGATGGCGATCCAGATATTGCAATTCCTAAAGTTGTCATGGTCTCAGATCGAGTTCTTGTATCTGAATGGCTAGAAGGAACTCCGCTTTCACAAATTATTTCAAATGGAACACAAGAGCAACGAAATAGCGCTGGAATGAAATTAGCGCGTTTCCATTTCACATCACCAGATCGCACTGGCTTATTACACGCCGATCCACATCCTGGAAATTTCCGATTATTGGCAGATGGCCGACTTGGAGTTTTAGATTTCGGTGCGTGCAATCGCTTACCAAATGGTTTCCCAGAACCGATGAAGAGACTTCTCAAGCACGCCCTCGACGATGATTCCAAAGCACTTTATGAAGGTTTCAAGAATGATGGATTCATATTGGCCGATGTCGATGTAGATCCAGAATTAGTTCTCGATTTTCTTGTTCCACTTGTAGAGCCACTTCGCACAAAAACTTTCAAGTATTCGCGTGAATGGCTGCGTGATCAGAGCGCACGCGTGGGAGATCCACGTAATCCAACTGCAAAAATTGGTTTCCAGCTCAACTTACCTGCCGAATACGTATTGATACACAGAGTCACACTTGGAACCACGGGTATTTTTTGCCAACTTGAAGCTGAAGGAAACTTCCGAGATGAAGCTCTCTCCTGGTTTCCAGAAATTGCACCATCGCTTCTCTAGTCTCTTCCACAGTCGATTCTTATTCACACGGGGGAACATTCTCCCCAGTCAGAAATCATAAAGATTAGATAGTTCCTCCACCTATATATCAGGAGGAGATAGTGAATACAGTCAATGAAATTACAATCGCGAGCAAGAAATTTCGAAGCCGCGCTACTGCCTTTGAGATAGAACTTCTACAACGCTCACACTTATTCATCTCACAATATTGCGTTCGCGTTAGGAGATTTCTTGTCAATGAGCGCGGAGATGTTCCAGGATGGGTATTAGTCGTGTTGATGACTACCGGATTAGTAACGGCAATTTGGACTATCGCGGCACCGCGACTTACAGCAATACTTCGAAATTCTCTAGATGCGATGAATGGCATTCGGTGAAAGTGCTCAATAAACGCATTCGTATCATTCGGAGTTACCTTGCTGATGAAAGAGGAAACGTAGAAAGTGCGATGGTGATTATTCCTTTGCTAGTTCTATTCCTTATCGGCGCACAACTAATTGTCACTACAAACATGCGTTCTTTAGATATGGCTATTACGCAGAGCCATGCTTCACAACAAGCAATTACTGGAGTTCTTTATGCAACTGATGAGGTAATTGACCTCAACTCCCCAGATGCATTCGAAAGGATCAGAATATTAGTAACACATAAGAGTCGCGCAATACCTCAACTACTACCGAATTTCATTTCTTTGATGAGTGGAATCCCACGGATTGATGTGTCAGGGATTGCAGTTATGGAAAAACTCCCTTGAGATTTCTTCTGCGACTTATCAAGGAAGAGAAAGGGAGTGCTTCTGTTGAGTTTGTGATGCTCGCTATTCCACTCTTCTTGCCAATTTTTATTTACCTCAATCAATTCGCTTCAATAAGTTGGGGCGAGGAGAGCGCTCAAGTCTTAGCACGAGAGAGTCTTCGAGGATATGTGCAAACTAAAAGCGATATGAGTGGTCAAATAGTTGCCACACAAGTAATTGCTATTGTTGGCACAAAATTGGGCTTATCTTCTAAAGAAATTGACTCGATAACGATAAATATTGAATGCAGCAGGAATCCATGTATAAGCGCGAATTCAATAATAAGAAATGAGATTCGCATCCATCTAGATAATGGACGAATAGTGAGCGCAATAGCTCAAGAGCACTTATCTCCATGGCTCTGAAAAGGCACGTAAAACAATTTTTGCAAAGATGCGGTGATGAAGAGGGTTCAATCTCCTTGCTCATAATTGGCCTTTTTATAGTGACCTTGTTTTCAATTATGGCTATGACCGACATTGCAAGTATCGCTATAGCTCAACGCTCACTAGTACAAGCAACTGAGGCAGCAAGCCAACGAGGAACTCACGAATTAGATCTCGATAATTATTACAAAGGCAAAGGAACAATCTTTACTCCATTAATTCGAAGTAGATACTCAGCTCCTAACGCTCGCAAAATTCCAATCAATTGTTCAACAGGGTATTCCGAAGTCATCAAAGAATTACATGATTGGAGTGTTAGTTCGGGCGCTCAAAAGAGAATTGAATTAGGTGAAATAACTTTAGAATCATATGAATGTGATGGTTATGCAATATCTATAGGCACTCGAGTAATTGCAAAACTTCCATTTGTAATTCCATTATCTAGATTGGCGCAGATTGAATTACATGCTGGCGTAGCGACTGAAAATCAACGAAGTGAAGGATTTTATCTATTCGGGCATCGACTTTATTAGAAAGCAATAACTCGGGTAGGCTTGTCCTATGGCTGCCAGAGAATTCGATCTAGAGATTGCTGCGATCGATGCCACCCTTGTTTCAATTGAAAAGGTTCTGGATCTGCCGAAATTACATAAGCAATCAATTGAATTAGAAGAGCAAGCGGGCGTACCTAATCTTTGGGATGACCCTGAAAGCGCCCAGAAGATTACGAGCAGACTTTCTAGAGTCCAATCTGAAATAACAAAATTAGAATCATTGCGCAGACGAGTTGAAGAGCTTCCTATTCTTTTCGAATTAGCCGCGAGCGAGCCTGATGGCTCGGGCATGAGCGATGCCTTTGCAGAATTAGATTCTGTTGTAAAGGTCATTGGTGAATTAGAAGTACAGACTCTGCTCAATGGCGAATACGACGATAGAGATGCGCTAATTACTATTCGCTCTGAAGCTGGTGGAGTCGAAGCTGCAGACTGGGCTGAAATGATTATGCGCATGTATCTTCGCTATTGCGAGCGACATAATTTCAATGTTGATGTACTTGAAACATCATATGCTGAAGAGGCTGGAATCAAATCAACAACCTTCAAAGTCAGCGCTCCTTATGCCTATGGAACTCTTTCAGTTGAACAGGGAACCCACCGATTAGTTCGAATCTCACCCTTTGATAGTCAGAGCCGTCGTCACACCTCATTTTGTGGCGTAGAAGTTGTCCCCGTTGTTGCGCAAAGCGATCACATTGATATTGATGAAAAAGAGATTCGCGTTGATGTGTATCGCTCATCTGGTCCTGGTGGTCAAGGTGTAAATACAACGGACTCAGCGGTGCGTATTACTCATATGGCAACAGGAATTGTTGTCTCCTGCCAGAACGAGCGTTCACAGATTCAAAACAAAGCAACGGCAATGGCAGTACTGCAATCTAAATTATTGGAACGCCGTCGCCAAGAAGAGCAAGCAAAAATCAACGCACTCAAAGGTGATAACTCTGGATCATGGGGAAATCAGATGCGTTCCTATGTTTTGGCGCCATATCAAATGGTGAAAGATTTGCGTACTGATTATGAAACAGGAAATACAAGTGCAGTTCTCGATGGTGAGATTGATGAGTTTATTGAAGCTGGAATTCGCTGGCGCCGAAGTAGCTAGTTGCAGATATTCCCTGCGTGGAATCGATAAATATCACATTATTACCACGCTCAAATGCGCGTTAGAGAGGCGCTTTTTTCTCTTATCTCAATAAACTAAGGGCAGTCAGGTCAATGCTCATCGCCCAATCCATGTGGCGCTGCGCAAACCCAAGTAATGATGTGCAGATTTTAGAGGAGTAGATGTGATTCGTTTAGAAAATGTTACGAAGGTCTACTCTGGCCAAGAACGTCCTGCCCTTGAGAGCGTCAACCTCGAAATTGTTAAGGGTGAATTCGTTTTCCTTGTGGGTCTATCTGGTTCTGGAAAATCTACATTTTTGCGGTTGATTCTGCGTGAAGAACGCCCAACTGCTGGAACTATTCACGTTGCTGGCAAAGATTTGGGAACCCTTGCAAATCACAAAGTTCCAGAATTGCGTCGCCAAGTTGGAACGGTATTTCAGGATTTTCGTTTATTGCCAAATAAGACAATTACAGAAAACGTTGCATTTACTCTGCACGTCTTGGGATATTCGCAGAAAGAGATCAATCGCGAAGTTCCAGAAGTTCTTGAATTAGTTGGACTAGAAGATAAAGGCGATCGATTGCCGAATGAAATTTCAGGTGGCGAACAGCAACGTGTGGCAATTGCGCGTGCATATGTGAGCCGTCCACTTATTTTGATTGCTGATGAGCCAACTGGAAACTTGGATCCATCAACGAGTGTTGGAATTATGAAGTTACTTGATCGCATCAATCGCGAAGGCACGACAGTCTTGATGGCAACACATGATTCAGGAATTGTTGATCAGATGCGCAAGCGCGTTATTGAACTTGATGCCGGCCATGTAATTCGAGATCAAGTTCGCGGCGTTTATGGATATACGGGCTAAGGGGAGAAGAGATGCGCGCACGGTTTCTACTAAGTGAAGTACGTATCGGGCTTCGCCGTAATCTAACGATGACATTTGCAGTTGTTGTAACGACTGCAATTTCGCTATCACTTCTAGGTATTGGACTTCTTTCTAATGCTCAAGTAAGTGCAATGAAAGATTATTGGTATGACAAGATCGAAGTTTCAATCTTTTTATGTGGTCCGCTCTCTGAATCACCTTCATGTTCTGGTGGAGTAATTACAGCAGGGCAACGTTTGCAAATTCAACAAGATCTTCAAGGTTTACCAGTTATTCAAAGCGTATTTTATGAGTCACAGTCACAGGCATTTATACGCTTTCAAGAGCGATTCAGAGATTCTGCTATTGCTCAAAATGTAACTGCAGATCAATTACCAGAATCTTTTAGAGTAAAGCTAAAGGATCCAACTCAGTATCCAGTTATTGTTAGCGCGTTTTCAGGTCGCCCTGGTGTTGATGTGGTCCAAGACCAACGCACTATTTTGGAGAAGTTCTTTAAGCTCCTTGCTGTTCTTCGAAATGGCGCACTCCTTGTTGGACTCACATCCGTATTCACTGCTGCGCTACTTATAAGCAACACGCTTCGTATTGCAGCATTCAATAGACGACGTGAAACTGGTGTGATGAAACTCGTTGGAGCATCGTCATGGTCCATTCAACTTCCATTCTTGCTTGAAGGCGTAATCTCTGCACTCATTGGATGGGTGCTTGCAACTGGATTACTTGCTGGGCTCAAAAGTGTTGTCGACTCGAAAGTTGCTCCGCTTCTATCCTTCACGAAATTCTTTGGATGGGGAGAAGTCTGGGTTTCCTCGGCATATCTCTTGGCAACCGGTCTTGTAGTTTCTACCCTCGCTTCATTGATTACACTTCGCCGTTACCTCAAGGTTTAAAACAAAGAGAGTGGGTGAGCGACGATGGTAAAAGAAGTTGGTCGCAAACTCATTGCCCAAAACAAAAAAGCACGCCATGACTATTCAATTGAAGATGTATTTGAATGTGGGCTTGTTCTAACTGGTACTGAGGTGAAATCACTTCGTCTAGGTCGCGCATCCCTTATTGATGGATTTGCAATGGTCCAAGATGGTGAACTCTGGCTCAGCGGCGTTCATATTCCTGAATACACTGAAGGAACATGGACAAATCACACTCCTCGTCGTGATCGCAAACTTCTAGTGCACAAACAAGAGCTACATAAGCTAATTGGAAAACTCAAAGAGGGTGGAACAACGCTTATTCCTCTTTCGCTCTACTTCAAGGATGGAAAAGCAAAAATTGAATTAGCACTTGCTCGCGGAAAGAAAGCACACGATAAGCGCGCTGCACTGATGGAACGAGAAGCAGGTCGTGAGGCAGAGCGCGAGATTTCACGTCGACAATCTGGAAAGAGTGCGAAGCGCTCAAAGTACGACGACTAACTCCAAAGCTATTTGCTTGTACTTTTTGCGCTCTGATTACTCCTTTGTCGCTTTCTGACTTACAATTGGAAAACAATTACATAGGGGATAGAAGTAATGCTTCTAGTTCCCAAGATTTTTCGATATAGAACGTGCAAGGTAATAACGTTGCGAGTTAGATAACGAAGCTTGGGGGTGAACGGTCTCGACTTTGGATGTTGAGACAAGGGAAGCGGGCCGAGGAAGCCAGGATGATCTCGTTAACCAATAACCTGTGCAAAAA
>WLDA01000004.1 GCA_009705025.1 Actinomycetota bacterium
CCACCACGAACTATGAGTGCTTGTTTCATTTAGTGTGACTCTCGTAGAACTTCTGAGCCGCTGCCACCTGTGAGAAAATCATTATCTGCTCCTGTATCTGCTTGCATGACGTGGTCTATGTATAACTTTTGCCAACCCCGATCAGGTGAAGCAAATGCTTGTGTTGTGGCTGCATTCGGTGTTCGCTTTGCAAGTTCTTCATCAGAAATATCAATATTGAGTGTGCGTGCAGCTACATCAAGAACAATCATGTCCCCCGTTTGTACAACTGCAAGCGGTCCACCTGCTGCTGCTTCTGGCGCAACATGGAGAACAACGGTGCCATATGCAGTTCCACTCATTCGACCATCACAAATACGCACCATATCTCGCACGCCTTTTTCCAATAATTTCTTCGGTAGTGGCATGTTCGCAACTTCTGGCATACCTGGATAACCCTTAGGACCACAGCCACGAAGAATAAGAACTGAATTTTCATCTACATCAAGTGCTGGATCATCAATTCGCTTTTTGAAATCTTCGATACTGTCGAAAACAATTGCTTTTCCTCTATGTTGCAACAAATGTGCACTAGCTGCCGCAGGTTTGATGACTGCACCGAGTGGAGCTAAATTGCCAGTCAATACAGCAATTCCTGCACCTTCAAGTAAAGGTGTCTGGCGCTTTCTAATTACATCTGTGTCGTAAATTTCTGCCTCAGATAAATATGAAGTTAGTGGCTTGCCAGTAACAGTAATTGCTTTTGGATCCAATAAATCTTCTAGCTCTTTGAGAACTGCCAGTAAGCCACCTGCGCGATATAGATCCTCCATCAAATATTTACCTGCAGGTTGAAGATTTACTAATAGTGGAACGTGTGAGCCTGTTTTATCAAAATCTTTGAGTGAGAGATCTATGCCGAGTCTTCCTGCAATTGCTAACAAGTGAACTACAGCATTTGTAGAGCCACCGATTCCGGCTAACGCAACAATTGCATTGAGGAAGGAGCCTCTAGTCATAACATCACTAGGTTTTCTATCTTCATGAACCATTGAAACTATTAGACGACCAGATTCCTGTGCTGCTTGCAGTAAGCGACTATCAGCAGCTGGAGTTCCTGCTGTTCCTGGAATTGTCATGCCAAGTGCTTCAGCCATTGAACCCATTGTTGAAGCAGTTCCCATTGTGTTGCAATGACCACGACTGCGAATCATTGAAGATTCAGAGTTGAGAAATTTTGCTTCACTCAATTTTTTGGCGCGAACATCTTCACTGAGTCGCCACACATCTGTACCGCAGCCAATTGGATTTCCTTCAAAAGTTCCAGTCAGCATTGGTCCACCAGGAACAACGAGCGCAGGTAAATCAACTGATGCTGCAGCCATAAGGAGCGCGGGAATTGTTTTATCGCAACCGCCAAGGAGTACAACTCCATCAATTGGGTTAGCACGAATCATTTCTTCAGTTGCCATTGCGGCCATATTGCGCCACAACATTGCAGTTGGACGCATCTGAGTTTCACCAAGTGAAACACTTGGCATATTTAGTGGAACTCCACCAGCTTCCCAAATTCCATTCTTTACATGCTCCATAACTTCATTTAGATGCGAGTTACAGGGTGTTAGGTCTGAGGCTGTATTTGCGATTGCAATATGTGGTCGACCATCAAATGCATCATTAGGTAATCCGCGTCGCATCCATGCGCGATGTATATAAGAATCCCGATCTTTGCCGCCGTACCAATGCGCACTTCGCATGCTCAGGGCCTCCCATGGGTTTCGAAGTAAGGTTTGAGTATAGTGACGATATGAAGGCATTTGCTATCACTGCTCCTATGCAATCTGCTGTTGAAGATGTTCAAGAGCCAATTGCAGGTGATGGTGAAGTAGTTATTGATGTCTCACGTGTTGGTATTTGTGGGACCGACCAAGAATATTTCACCGGTGAGATGGTTTATTTACATACTGGTAAAGCAGGTTATCCAATGCGGATTGGTCACGAATGGTGTGGAACAGTCTCTGCAATTGGAAATGGTGTAGACAAGAAATGGTTAGGCCAAAGAGTCACTGGTGACACCATGCTCGGATGTGGTACTTGCTATCGCTGCACATCAGGTAGACAACATGTTTGTGAATCACGATCTGAAGTTGGAATCTCTCATGGTTTTGCTGGTGCGTTAGCTGAAAAATTCTTGATTCCTGCACGTGCATTACACGCACTACCTGATTCAATCGATGATGCCATGGGTGCGATGGTTGAACCTGGTGGAAATTCTCTCAGGGCATCACAGGCAGCACTTGCTGGACCTGGTAGAAATATTCTTATTTGGGGAACAGGAACTATTGGTTTACTTACGGCTCTCTTTGCGCAAGCAGCAGGAGCAAATGTTTATTTGATCGGTCGAAATGAACAAACGATTGCTCTTGCAAAGAATATTGGAATCAAGAACACAAGTAAGCAGATTCCACAATTACCTACAGGTTTTGATGCGGTTATTGATGCCACAAACGACCCTGACATTCCTGCGCTAGCAGTTAGTACTGTTGAACCTGGCGGGCGCATTGTTTATATTGGAATTGCAGGCGAAGCTAGTTATGTAGATTCTCGAGTAATCACACTTGCCGATGTCACTGTTATTGGAATTCTCTCTGGTTCCCCTGGCTTAGCTGGAACCATTGAGATGTATGCCAGTGGAAAAGTAGATCCTCGTCCACTTATTGCTGCAACTATTTCTATGCAGCAAGTAGGAGATATTTTCCTAGGTAAGAGACCAGCAGGTGCTGGTGATGGACCAAAGATCCATATTGATCCTCGAATCTAAACTGCGAAACTCGCAGTTGCGCGACCTGTTGCACCTGGCTTACAGATAAAAGTTTTTCCCGCATGTTCCCCATCATCAAATGGATCTCCTGCTCGGCCTGATGATTGTGCTGTTGTAATCATCAAAATATCCAAATTTGGACCAATAAAGGCACACGATGAGGCAAATTTTGCAGGTACTGAAATAATTTCACTGACTTTGAAGTTTTCATCAAGTCGACGCACTTCGCTACTTCCCCAGAACGCAACCCACAAGCCACCTTGGTTATCTGCGCACATTCCGTCAGGAAATCCTTCATCAGGATCTGCTGTGTAGCGAACCTTACGATTTTTAATATTTTTTCCTTCTACATCAAATGAATCAATTGTGAATTTCATCGTGTCGATGTAATACATAGTCTTACCGTCATCACTCCAGTCGAGACCATTACTTAAAGTGACGTCACTTATTACGCGTTCCATCTTTGAACCATCGTGGTCTAATCGATACAGCGCAGCTTCACCTGGTGTGAAATCAGCAGTAAGGGATCCAAGCCATAAATCACCCGTTGGAGAAACTTTTGCATCATTCCAACGAATAGGAAATTTTTCACCCGGTCCATCCACATCAACTCGATTAGGTAGTGCGTGCATCGTTCCATCAACATCACGCAAATAAGGACCAGAAGTTGTTCCGATGAGTTCTCCACCATGTGCTCGTGGAATCACAAAGCCAATCTCTTCATCAACTGAATATTCACCAGTCTTATTGGTATCCAAATCACGCCACAAGACTTTCTTTCCAGTGATATCAACCCAATATCCACGTTCATTATTCTTGCCAGCAGAGGCAGGGCCTTCGCCCAATTCACACTTACGGTCATCCCATACATCGGCTTTAATCATGGCTATTTCTACCATAATGTGGGAAATGGAAATAGACTTGCGGCCATGACTTCAAATGCAATTCTATTTACAGATCAAGTAGTCGTTGTTGTTGGTGCTAGTAACGGGATTGGCCGTGCTGCCGCTTCACTTATCGCAAGCCGTGGAGCGAAAGTTGTTATAGCCGATATGAATCCTGAAGGACTTGCGCAACTTGCTCTGGAATTGAAATTGCCAGCAAATCAAGTCCACGTCCTTGATGTCTCTAATCAAAACGGTGTTTCTGCTTTTATTGCAACGATTATCAAGGAGCATGGTCGCATTGATGCCTTAGTAAATTCTGCTGGCATTGTTGGGCAATCAAATGTAAAAATTGAGGATCTTGATTGGGCAACTTTTGAAAAGACAATTCAAGTGAACCTCTATGGTGCGATTTGGCTGACCCAACAAATAATTCCGCAGATGAAAAAACAGGCCTACGGTCGAATTGTTCATTTAGCATCAATTGCAGGAAAAGAAGGAAATCCTGGAATGGCCTCTTACAACACATCTAAAGCAGGTTTGATTGGTTTTGTAAAAGGAGCGGCTAAAGAGTTAGCGCAAGAAGGTGTCATCATTAATGCACTTGCTCCAGCAGTTATTAGTACACCAATGAATTCAAATACAAGTGAAGAGACTTTGAAGTACATGATCTCTCGAATTCCGCTTGGGCGCACCGGTCAAGCAAGTGAAGTTGCCGAGATAATTGCATTCATGGCGTCGCCTGCTTGCTCATTTACAACAGGATTTACATTCGATATTTCAGGCGGACGTGCTACGTACTAACTCTTTTTCTAAACGCTCTGCAAGTGCTGGTTTTACTTTCCACATCGCAATCATCTCTTCATACCGCGCAATATCTTGAGCCTCTGGTTTTGCGCCAGTTTTTACGCCGCGAATCATCAAATTTCTTGGTGTGTGCTCTCCCCCAATAAATTCGATGACATCAACTCGATAACCTAATAAACGAAGAATCTGCGCACGCAAAGCATCGGTGAGCAGATCACTCATTCGTTCTTTCATGAGGCCATGCTTAGTCATCATTGCCCAAGGTTCAGGAATATCACTGAGTTGGCTTTGCAAATCATGATGACAACAGGGAGCAATAAAAAGTAATTTGGCATCACTTTGAACTGCCCAAGCGATTGCATCATCAGTTGCTGTATCGCATGCATGAAGAGCTATTGCGACATCAGTTTTTGAAGCTGTTGTCTCTGCAATTTCTTCTGCACGAAATTCAATACTTTTTTCAATTCTTAGTTTCTGTGCGATAGCAATATTTCTATCTCGTGATTTCGGACGAATATCAATTCCAACTACAGAGACAGGAATCCCTTGGGCTTGTAAGTATTGATGAGCGCCAAAAGTTAGGTAGGCATGGCCGCAGCCAAGATCAGTAATCGAGAGTGGATTCTCTTTCGTTGGTTTATGAATTTGACCTGCTTCAATTGCATTCTTCAGTGTTGGAGCAATAATGCGTAAAAACTCCTCAACTTGCATGTATTTGTCTATCTTTGAGGGCTTGATGACGCCTTTCGCATCTGAGATCCCAACTTCAACAAGGAATGGGTCGTTTGCATTGAGGAGTCGATTCTTATTGCGATCATGAGTTAGTACTTGCTCATTCGACCCTTTTGAGCGGGTTACAAGAGCTTCACCTTTTTTGGAAATACGAATTGAAAGCGAGCCAGTCACGTGTTCAACCAAAATGTTTGCAAAACCTGATGTAAGCAGCGCTAGTGAGTTAAATTCCGTCGGAAGGAAATTTTTCGCAGTAGTTTGGCGCCCATCATTTTCGATTACTTGTATGTGTATTTGATCCTTTATTTGTACTGGGCGAATATCTATTCTCTCGCATGGCGTTTGCATATTACGACGTCGACCGGATAAGACGACTCTAACTAAACTTTGAGAGTCACCAATTAGAGCAACTGCTTGCGTTATAGCCTCATCTAGCTCAATAGCCATAGAGCAAACTTAGCAAATGACTGCACTTCCTTTTTCATGAGGCAGAATTTCTAGATTCTTTTTAGGGAACGCCTTGGCAAACATCTCGGCAAGTTCATGCTCTCCATCGCGATTTACGTCATCGATAACGATTACTGCTTTAGGAGATAGCTTGGCCTCAAACTCCTTGAGCGCAGGTTGACGAGCTTTTGGATTCTTCGATCCCGGTGGGCCATCAATTACAAGCAAATCAATATTCTTTAGATTCTTTAGAAAAGTTAGGTCATACCAGTCAGAACCAGAAGCATGTGCCTTCAGAGGCGCAACACGAATTTCAACATTTTTCACGCCGTGATTTTTGAGCATTTCTCGGGTTTTCTGCGCAAACTCTTCTGAGTGATCAATGCTCACAATTTTTGTTCTACCCTGTGAAGCTTTTGCCATGATGAGTGTTGATATTCCAGAGCCGAGTTCAACTATTAATTTTGGCCGATTCTTGCGAACGAGATCCATCAAAGTTAGTAATAGATCAGGTGATGCTGCCCAACTACGAGTTGGAGGCAGTGGAGCAGTCAATTTTACAAGTGTGAGTAACTGTGCGAAGTATTCACTTTGCCTGTAGTGCTGCCACATCTCCTTATTTGACGCCTTTATACTTTTTGCAATATCTCGATTTTGCCCGGCTACCTTGTTCATTTTCCGATGCAAGCCTCGCACGGAGCGCACGACATACATTATTGCTAGAAGTAAAACTAAAGAAAGCAAAATCTGTAGCTGTCTCGACATTGAAATATTCTAGCGAGAGATTGGCAATCTGATATCGATAGCTAGGCCTCCCAATGAACTTTTGCGCAGCGTAAAATCACCTTTATGCATCACAACTACAGCGTTCATGATGCTCATTCCAAGTCCACTCCCGCCTGTTTCTCTTGACCTAGAGCGATCGAATCTTCGGAGTGAACGAATTCCTTCGCCATACACACTCTCGTTCAATCCAGGACCGCCATCTTCAATTAGTAAATGAATCTCCTTGCCCTTGGAGCTGAGCGAAATGATGACGGGTGAATCTTTGGGAGTATGTCGATCAATATTCAATAGCGCATTCTGAATTAGGCGCTGGAGATGAACTTGCGAACCTGAATATTCCATAACTTCATCACAAATATAAGTTACAGGGTGGGCAGGCGAAATTACTTTGAAATCATTGATGTGATTATTCAATAATTCACCCAGATCAAATATTGAGCGAGTAACTGTGGAAGTCTCACCAATTTCAGCTAAAAGGAGTAGGTCTGAAATTAAGGTATCCATTCGAGAAATTTCACTCTCCAATCTTTCAAAAGCCCGTCGTTCATCTTCCTGCGTTGGCATTTTCTTCTGAGCTAATAGCTCCGAATATCCCTTTATAACAGTCAGTGGAGTACGCAATTCGTGGGCTGCATCTCCGAGAAATTCTTGCATTTTTTGAAGCTGGTCTTTCTCTCTACGTACTCTTTGTCGTTTGGAATTCCAAATAATCAAAAGAGAAGCTAAGAAATTTGCTATAAGAATAAAAGTCAGTAGGCGCACTTCATTTGACCTTAGGTTCTTATCTAAATCCTGGGTTGAAATCCCGAAGAGGAGGTATTCATTTTCAGGTAATTCCATTGCAATAGCGCGAATGTGCTGGTTACCATGCAAAAATATCGGTCTTGAAAGAGCGCGGGCAATTTCTTTTGAATTTATCGCCATCTCTGAAAATTGAGTGGATTCACGCAGAATCGTTCTCTCATTTGATTGCGTTATGAATGCTATTGCCACATCCACACTATTAATTTCTGCTGATGCTAAGGCCTCGTTTATAGCATCCTGTGGGTGCATAAGAGGTTCAGAAATAACTCGATTCAGATTGCGATCAAGTACATCTAAATCGGATTGATAAGAACCCCAGATTGCGAAGCTTCCAATTAGAAAAGAAATAAGTGACGTTAGAAGGATCGCACCTATAACCTGTCGGAATTTGATCTTCATCTGGTTTCTTTAGGTTCGTTTATTTGAAAACCAACTCCACGTATAGTTCTAATTCCTTCATAGCCGTCACGATGTAGCTTCTTTCTCAAATACGAAATGTATGTATCTACAACAGTACTTTCTGACTCAAAAGTTATTCCCCAAACTTCATCTAGAAGTAATGCTTTTGAAAGGACTCGCCCCTTCTTTTCTATGAGCATCTGCAACAGGCGAAATTCCGTGGGTGATAAATTTATTTCATCATTTCCGAATGTAACCTTATGCAATTCTTCATCCAGAGTAATTGGGCCACATTTGAGAGTCCGAGCCACGTCAACTGATTTCTTTGATCTACGAATAATTGCTTTCACTCTCAATACTAATTCTTCTAATCCAAATGGTTTTACAACATAATCGTCTGCACCAATTGTTAGACCTCGAGATATATCTTGCTGGTCACCTCGTGCTGAAAGCATTAGCACCGGTACTAAATCATCGGTTGTCCGCAGTCTTTCTACGAGTTCAAAGCCATCCATCAGTGGCATATTGATATCGATAATCATCAAATCTGGCTTATGGGTGCGCAGTGCCGTTAGAGCAGACATTCCATTGTCAGCTTCGATAGTTTCAAAGCCTGCAATTTTGAGAGTATCTCGAAGTAAATCGCGGACTCCTGACTCGTCATCGACAATCATGATCAGTTCACTCATGCGGTAACTCTGGCATGAGTTGATGCTAAATCCAATAAGTGACAAGCTCCTCGTAAGATTCTCACAGGAAAACCACAAAATTGATCTGGAGTATTGCCTCATAGCCGCAAGGGTTATAAATGGATTCCAATAGGGAGAACCATGAAAGCGTTAACAAAAAAGAGCATCATAATTCTTGCTCTTACTTCTAGTTTCTTTGTCGGAAATACATCAGCATCTTTTGCTGATTCAACTCCAAACCCAAATAAAGTTGCATTCGATGCTCAATTAGCTATTCATAAAGTTGCGATGGAAAAATATCGAGGAGATATGAAGACTTTCCATGATTCAATGAAGGTTCGGAATGAATCTCGAAAAGCGATTAATACTACTTTCAAAGCAGCAGTTGATAAAGCAATCGCCGACTACAAAGCTGCTATCGCTGTTGCAACAACTGCTGAAGCCAAGAGTGCAGCACTAGCAACTAGGAAAACGGCCATCGCCGCAGCAAGTGCAGTTCGTGATGCCGCGCTTACCGCACTAGGTGCACTACCTGTTCAACCAACAGAGCCAATAAAGCCAACTCGACCAGAGAAGATGGCGCGCGAGCCAAAAGCTCCACGTCCATCAGTATCGGCTACTCCTTCTGCATAACTAGATCACAACTCATAGGGTGAATGAAGCCCTGGTGCCTCTGGTGCCAGGGCTTTTCGCTATCTTTGAACCATGAACATCTTCGAAAAGCTAAATCAAAATATTGCCCAAAAAATAACTAGCGCAGTAGCAACAATGTGGTGCGCTTACCTTTTTGCAGCTATTGCACTCATTTCATTGCCGACGGCAATTAGGTCCGGTGACACAATTGTGATTGTTTCTTGGATTGCACAAACCTTTTTGCAGCTTGTCCTGCTTTCAGTAATTATGGTTGGTCAAAGTGTCCAGTCAAAGAGTGTAGAAAGAAAGATTGATGAAACACATTTTGCAAGTCTTGCAGAGTTCGAATTAGCAAAAGAGGCACAAACTGTTGCGCATCAGGAACTCAAAGAGTTGAGGCAAATATCGCAGGAAATGCATTCGCTAGTTCGAGATTTAGAAAAGCGTGTTTCTAAAGGCTAGAGATGATTTCCTGTAATTGCCCCACGTGCGATTTTGTGTGATTGCTAGCAAGTGTTAGAACATCAGCCAGAGTAACTTCGCCTTTTTCGGAGTGGATTCCTACTCGATTCCAATCAGCATCATCAACAAGTTTGAGAATGTTGGCTACAACTTTATGTAGGCCAAAAATACTCGCAAGAGAATCATGAGCATCGCGAGAAGAATATTTCAATCGATCTGGGTAGACATCCTCATCAAAAGGAACAATCGCGGGTTTATCAACGGTAAGAATATGTAGGAATCTAGTAGCAAAATGCATATCTGCATCCGCCATATGATGAATCACGTAAGCGGCTGACCATTCGCCTTCCTTAGGAATTCGGGATAAATCGTTAGCGCCAATAGAGCGCACTACCTTTTCGAATTCAGTACAGTTAGCAATATAACTTTCGACGAGGTCCTTGGACATTATTCCTCCTATATCAGGGTATTTACACGAAGCCTTATTCGAGTTTGCTGTGCAAGAATAGCGTAATGCAATCCACAACAACATGGTTCATAACCATTGGTGCTTTAGCCATCGTCATAGCTTTTGATCTATTGCTTGCAGTTGTACGTAGACATAAAGAGACGACTCTTCTCGAATCATCATTTTGGACAGTTTTTTATCTCGGTGCTGCAATAGTGTTTGGATTCTTTCTTCCACTATGGTCGAATGAACAAAGTCAGAGAGAATTCTTTGCTGGATGGCTTACCGAATACGCTCTCTCTGTCGATAATATTTTTGTCTTCATTATAATTTTGACACACTTAAAAGTTGAAAAGAACAAGCAACAGTTGGTGCTTCTGCTTGGAATTATGCTCACAATAGGTATTCGTGGCCTTCTAATCCCGCTAGGTGCTGCACTTATTTCACGGTTTGCAAGTATTTTCTTTATTTTCGGAGCATTCCTCATTTATACCGCGTATAAATTGTTTTCTGAAGATGCAGAGGACGAATGGAAAGAAGGCAAGATTATTGCCAAACTCAAAGAACGCGGTGTCAGCATATTTACTATTGCTCTCATTGCACTCGGCCTAACGAATTTAGTATTTTCACTTGACTCAATTCCTGCCATCTTTGGTCTAACGAAAGATCCATATATTGTAACTACAGCAAATATTTTTGCTCTCATGGGGCTGCGTCAACTTTATTTCTTGCTTGAAGGTTTACTTACCAGACTGATATACCTTTCAAAAGGCCTTTCGATTATTTTGGCATTTATTGGTATCAAAATGATCTTTGAAGCACTTCATGGAATAGGTATAGATGATTTTATAAAATTGCACATTCCAGAAGTCTCACTCGAATTTAGTCTTGGAGCAATAATTACTGTCTTGGTTGTAACGACTGTTGCGAGCTTGACCGCTACTCGAAAAGATGGAAGTAGCTTCGTCTAAAATGGAAGTAAGACGACTAATAAAGTAATAATTGCTGCAAGCGCTGTTGACTTCACCAAAATTGTCAGTGCTGTTTTACGATCTGCTGCTTTACTTGCAGCATCTGCTACACGTGAGATATCACCAAGTTTTCCCATATTGAATGTGCCAGCGAAACCATATGCTAAGCAAAATTTACTTCGAGATTGAACCCATCCAACACTTGCAATCATAAGTGGTACAAAAATTCCATATCGTGCATTGCGTGGTGCATCAGCCATTAATAATGTTACAAATGATAATATTGAAATAATTGAACCAATTATTGCTACGACTTGCCTGCGACGAATTTCACCAGATCCGATATTGCATGTTCCAGGAATATATTGTGATGAACTCACTTATGCGTCTTCGTATTCATCTTCATCTATCCAAGCTTCTGCTGAAGAATCTTCTTGGCCTTCAATCCATGAAAGAAATGAACCAACAGCGCGGAATGCGACAGCGCCAACCATAAAGGCTGCTACTAATCTGCGTATCACTTTTCCCATGCTCTAAAAATACTCTTATTTCACAAAAATTTCTCTATATGGCGTCGAGTGACTTTGCGATGTCGTTCCAAAGATCTCCACTATTTTCACATCCTACGGAAAGGCGAATGAGATTCTCCGGTACTACATGGCTTTCAATCTCCCAGCGACGACGGCGCTCCCATAAGGATTCAACTCCACCCAAGCTAGTCGCATGCGTAATGATGCTCGATGCAGCACAAACGCGTTCTGCCGCTTGCGCATCTCCGACGATTTCAAAGGAAATCATTGCTCCAAAGCCAGGATAGCGAACACGAGAAATTCTCTTATCGTTCTTCATTTGTTCTACTAGATATTTTGCATTGCTTTGTGCTTTTTCAAAGCGCATTACAAATGTTCGAATGCCACGAAGTGCTAACCATGCTTCAAAGGGTCCTGGTATTGCACCATTGAATTTACGGGCATCCTCAAGACGCTTGTAGAGAGCGGGGTCATTGGTAGATAGCGAGCCCATCAAAACATCACTGTGTCCCGCTAGAAATTTTGTCACTGAATGCATAACGATGTCAGCGCCCAATGCAAGTGGCTTTTGAACCAGTGGTGTAGCAAAAGTATTATCAACTCCAACGCCAATATTCATCTTCTTAGCGGCAGCGATGAGCGTCTGAAGATCTGCAATATCCAAACTAGGATTTGTTGGTGATTCCAGCCATAACATTGCTGCACCTTTGAGTGCTGAGATAACTTCCTGATTATCAGTAACATCTACAAATCGAACTTCAAGTCGACCAGATTCATGGAAGCTCTTGAGCAAAGTCATTACACCGCTATATCCCTGATTGGAAGCTACAAGTGGTGCCCCAATTGGAAGAATTGAAAATACGGCGCTAATGGCTGCCATGCCCGAAGAAAATGTAAGCGTTTCGCCACCTTCGAATTCACTAATTGCAATTTCGAGTGCTTTCCAAGTTTCGTTTCCGTAACGTCCGTAGCCAAGACCACTACCTGCCTCAAAAGTTGAATTAAGCGAAATGCCAACATTGAGACTTGCGCCTGCTTCACTCTTTGGGCGACCAGAGGTAATTGCATATGTTTCAGGATGTAATTTCTTCTCAGAACTCAATTAGAGGGCCTTTCTAATTCGATGTATTGCTTCAGTGATGATTTCGGGACTTGTTGCAAAATTGAATCGAACATATTGCGAAGTTTGAGGAGCATAAAAATGCCCAGAGTTGAAAGCGACTTTGCCTCGTTCGATAAGTGTAGCCGCAGGATCCTCCCCTAAATTCAGTGCGGTGAGATCCAACCAGGCTAAATATCCATTTTGGGGAATGTGATAACTCACCGAAGGCAGTGTCGAAGCTAGGAGATCGCGAATGAGGAAGCGGTTCTGATTCAGATTTTCAATAACCGTATCTAGCCAGATGCCACCCTCTTTGAATGCAATCGCAGATGCATATGCCCCTGGCAGAGATGCTCGGTAGTGAAGTGCGAATGGCAAGAGTGACATCTTCTCTTTCATCTCTTCATTTTGAGTGATGATAATTGCGCATTTCAGGCCAGCAATATTCCAGCCTTTACTTGCAGCAGTAACGGTAATACAGACTTTTTCGGCATCGGGACCCAATGCAAGTGTTGGAATAAATACCGAATCTTTATACGTCAATGGCGCATGAATCTCATCGCTAATAATGATCACGTCATACTTCTTAGCAAGTCCGATGAAACGAAGTAATTCTTCTTTCGTATAGATTCGGCCCAATGGATTATGCGGACTACAAATCATATGTATTTTGATTCCACTGGCATATGCACGTTCAATTTCTGGCCAGTTCAGCTCCCAAGGATTATTGGAACCTTCATCACTTCCTGTACGAGTAAATGGAACGTCAACTTTTTCCATTCCAGTCTCTGCTAACCAGTTATAGAAATTTTGATATACAGGTGAATTCACAAGGACTTTATCGCCAGGCTTTGCGATAACTCGTAATATCTCAACAACTGCTACACCTACATCTGTTCCGATTCGAACTTGAAGTGGATCAACTTTCCAATTCCAACGCTCTTGTGCGAAATGTGCAAACGATGTTCCCATTTCAGGAATATTGCCAAGGTAACCAAGATCAGATGCTTCAACCATTTCATGGAGTAATTTTTTTATAGGGTCCGCAACTGGGAAATCCATTTCTGCAACCGGCAATGGCAAAACATCTCGTGCATATCCTGTCCATTTTTCACTCTTATGAAGAAGTAGAGATGCTAAATCTGGGGCTTTTACATCGAGATCGCTCATGGTTTGAGAATACCTTCATTTGCAGCTTTCGGTCTATAACGTAGGGCTATGATTACCGCATGAGCAACCAAATTGAAACTGAAATTGATGTAACGCTAACTGACCGCAATCGAATCACAGCCCTATTTAGAATCATCTTGGTAGTGCCTGTAGCAATTTTTGTTGCATCTTTTTCTTCAGATTTTTCATCATCCGGTTGGTCAACCGCGGGTCTATTGGTATTGCCTCCGCTGTTTGCACTTGTCATTCGAGGTGTATATCCAAGCTACGCACTTTCTCTCAATGAATCTCTTCTGGGACTTCAAACGCGAGTCAATGCATATGCTTTATTACTCACTGACGAATATCCATCCATTGAAGATAATGACGTCGTCAGCATTACTTTTCCAGAAGTAAATAAAGGCGAGAATCTGAGTCGAGGACTGCCCTTAGTAAAATGGTTCTTAGCAATTCCACTTTACGTTGTTGGAATTGTGTATATTGCTTATGCCCTCTTACTTACTTTATGGGGATGGTTTAGCATCCTTTTTACAGGCACTTATCCTGAAACATGTGCTGAGGGCGTTGTAGGAACAATCGCATATTGCAATCGCGTTGCTGGTTACGCATTTGTTCTAGTAACTGATGAATATCCAACTTTTTCGCTATAAATAAAAGTTACTAGTTTTCTCTTTAGATCACTTATCTTCAAGTATCAAGGAAACTGAATTGATGCACCAACGTTGATCTGTAGGGACGTCGTAGCCTTCTCCTTCAAAAACATGGCCTAAGTGTGATCCACATGCTGCGCAGCGAACTTCTGTGCGAACTCGTGGGAATAGAGAGCGATCTTCTATAAGTTCCACTGCATCGTCGGCACTTGGTGCATAAAATGATGGCCATCCACATCCTGAATGAAATTTTGTTTCACTTCTAAATAGTTCAGCAGAACATGCTTTGCATTTATAGATTCCAACTTTGTCACTATCGGTATATTCGCCAGTAAATGGACGCTCTGTTGCTGCATTTCGCAATACGTCATAAGAGAGAGGATCGAGCTTTTGCTTCAACTCGGCCTCATTGATATTTACAGGATATTTCTTCTCGCTCACTGAGTTAGCTCCTGGCTAGGAAAAGCTATTCCGGTACTTGAATGACAGTCATATCCGTTCGGATTCTTTAGTAAGTACTTCTGATGGTATTCCTCAGCAGGAAAATATGTAACTCCGTCATTCATTGCTATCTCTGTAACGATTGCGCCATAGCCAGAGGTAGAGATTGCTTTTTCATATATATCGCGTGTTGTTTGCGCTTGATTCAATTGCTCAGGAGTTGTTGTAAAAATCGCACTGCGATACTGAGTTCCTATATCTCCACCCTGTCTGTTGAGCGATGTTGGATCATGCATCGTCCAAAATTCTTCAAGTAAGCGATGATAAGAAATTTTTGATGGGTCAAATTCAACTTTTACGGTTTCAGCATGGCCTGTGGCACCTGAGCACACTTGTTCATATGATGGAGATGGACGCATTCCACCCATATATCCAACGCTAGTTTCCGTAACTCCATCGAGTTGCCAGAAACGTCGCTCTGCGCCCCAAAAACATCCTGTTGCGAAATATGCACTCTCAATCATCTGCATATTCTTTCAGTTGTGCTCGATATATGCATCCGCTGATAACCTTCTACTTAATGCGCCCCCGTAGCTCAGGGGATAGAGCACCGCCCTCCGGAGGCGGGTGCACAGGTTCGATTCCTGTCGGGGGCACTCTTAGGCGAGATATCTCACGTTAATTTTTCGAAACAGAGTGCCAATCTCCTTGTGAATCTCACAAATTGAAGGGAGAATTACAACCTTGCACATCATTGATGATGTTGTATTTTCACGAATTACACCGCCTCTAACGAGGTCGTAGAGGAGATATGCCCATGGATTGGCGACACCAATCGGCTTGCCGCGATGAAGATCCTGAGCTCTTTTTTCCTGTCGGAAATACTGGACCTGCAATAACTCAAATCGAAGAAGCAAAAAAAGTTTGTAACCGTTGCATTGTCAAAGAACCATGCCTTGCCTGGGCCTTAGAGAGTGGTCAAGATGCTGGAGTGTGGGGCGGACTTTCAGAAGATGAACGTCGTGCACTCAAGCGTCGTGCAGCTCGAAACCGCGCACGCCTACTTGAACAAAATATGGGAAATAATAACTAATTAGTTCAGTGGAAAATTGAGCTCTGCCACAGTTCCTTTATCTGAAGAACGAAGTGATAGATCGCCTTTCAATTCATTCTCAGTTAGCGTACGAACAATTTGAAGTCCTAAATTTGATGATTGTGCTAAATCAAAATCTTTTGGAAGTCCAACACCATCATCGCTAATTCTGACTTCACAATGTATATCTGATCTATTTACTGATATCTGCAGGGCTGTTCCACTTGCTTCTAATCCATGTTCGAGCGCATTATGGATTAGCTCAGTAATCACCAGTGCCAGCGGCGTTGCAATTCTTGGTTCTAGCGAGCCAAATTCACCATCCCGGATTATCGCAAGCGTTGCCATACGTGGGCTCAGTTCTAACGCATGCGTCACTAAGCGATCGAGAACATCATCGAATGCTACTGAGGCATCAGAACTACTTGAAAGCGTTTCATGGACAAGTGCAATTGAAGCAATTCTGCGAACAGCCTCTTCGAGTGCAGCGCTGGCAGATGGATCTTCGATTCGACGGGCCTGCAAACGCAACAAGGCCGAAACAGTCTGCAAATTGTTCTTTACTCGGTGATGTACTTCTCGAATAGTTGCATCTTTGGTTACAAGTTCACGTTCACGTCTGCGAAGTTCCGTAACATTGTGCAATAAAACAATTGCTCCGACTCGATCATTTCCTTGAATCAATGGCAAGACTAGTAAATCGATTGTTCCGCCAAGGTTTTCAACTTCTGCGCGGCGAATAACTTTGCCACTCAGTTGAGTTTGAAAACCCTCTTCATGCGCATCGCGACGTTCTTTACTCACTTTTTCTGCTACATCAGAGAGTGAAAAACTTTCTAATTCACCATTCCAACCCATTCGATTGAATGCTGAACGCGCATTAGGGCTTGCATAAGAGATAACTCCGTTGACATCTAATCGAATCAAACCGTCTCCGACTCGAGGTGCTGGATCAAAAAGGCTATTTGCATTTGGATATGGAAAATTTCCTTCAGCAATCATTCGATATAGGTTGTGAGCAATTTCGCGATAATTGAGTTCTAGTCGACTGGGTGATCTCATTAAATCTGCATTTCTATGGCGAGAAATTACTGCAATCACTTGTTCTTCAAAAATTACAGGAATAGTCTCTTCCTTAATCATTAACTCGCCAATGAGTTCAGGTTCTGCATCTCTAACAATTTCTGCTTCTGAGAGTGCACGTTCAATACCAGGACGACTCCCCCACGCAACTTCGTCGCCAATAATGTCTTGCGTGAAGACCGTCGCAGCAGTTGTGGGGCGGATATGCGCAATTGCTACATGTCCTGTTGGCCAACTCTTACTATCTTTTCGAAGCGGGACCCATAAAATTAGATCAGCAAATGATAAATCAGAGAGTAATTGCCAATCGGCTATAAGTTCGCGTAAGCGGTGAGATTGCTCTGGTGTAATTGAACTTCGGCTTTGAAGTATATTGTCGAACTGTTGCATCTCTTATTTATTCCCGCTAGCAATACGTGCTAATTGATCTTCAATTTCCTGAGTGGCATACCACGTAAG
>WLDA01000040.1 GCA_009705025.1 Actinomycetota bacterium
GGAATACAAAGCGTTCGCGAAGCAATCACATTTCGCAACGAAATCTCAATAGATACTCTCTATCTAACAAGTAATGGACGCAATCGCTTAGAGGAATCAATAGATGTATCCGGTATCAACACTGTTGATGTAAGCGATGAAGTTATGGCTGCCATATCAGAGACGATTACGCCACAAGGGATTCTTGCGATTTGCGCAATTCCACAGCGCAGTATTTCGCAATTGCAACTACGCGGTAGCAGCAAAGTTATCTATTTATCAGAGATTCAAGATCCTGGAAATGCTGGAACCATTATTCGCTCCGCAGATGCTATGGGCATGAGCGCCATAGTTACTTCGCCAGGAAGTGTTGATTTGTTTTCGCCGAAAGTTGTGCGATCAACAGCTGGTTCACTATGGCATATACCTGTTTTCGAAAGTGTTTCGTTGTCCGAAATGATTGCCACTTTCCCACAAACTCAAATGTTTACCTTGGGATCGAAGGGTTCAACTCCACTGCCGGAATTGAAAGTAGATAGTGATTGCATTGCAATATTTGGCAATGAAGCTCGGGGCATTTCAACACCACAGAATCTTGCGCAGGTGAGCATTCCTATGCCCGGAAATGCAGAAAGCCTCAATCTTTCTGCTGCGGCATCAATTGTTATGTATCACCTTTCAAATATCCCGACCTCTGCTAACTGGTCGCGATAGAGTTCGCTTCATGGATTCAAAGGAAGTAGCAGGCTGGGTAAAAGATGCTCAAGCTGCCTTCCTCTCGGCAGGTGACCTTGATGAACTCAAGAGCGCACGTCTGGCGCACATGGGGGATAAAGCTCCTATTTCACTAGCGAGTAGATCACTCGGTTCGCTCTCACCAGATGAGAAAGCATCATTTGGAAAAGTAATCGGAGATGCGAAAGCGCAGATTGCAAGCGCTCTTGATAGCGCTACAAAGAAATTAGAAAATATTCGCGATCAGAAAGTACTGCTTGAAGAGGTAGTAGACATAACGTTGCCTGCCAGCCGAATGCACAGAGGTGGATTGCACCCAATATCAATTATCAAGAATGAGATCTCAGATTTCTTTATTGAACAAGGTTTCTCAGTTGCAGAAGGGCCAGAGATGGAATCTGGCTGGCTGAACTTTGATGCTCTCAATATCCCAGCTGATCACCCGGCACGTACCATGCAAGACACATTCTTTATCGAACCTTTGGAATCTGGCATGGTTTTGCGGACTCAGACATCACCAGTTCAGATTCGCACAATGTTGACCCAAGAGCCTCCCATCTACATCATCTCTCCAGGTAGAACTTTCCGCGCTGACGAACTCGATGCAACTCATAGTCCCGTCTTTCATCAGGTAGAAGGACTTGTCGTTGATCGAGGTATCACGATGGCGCACCTGAAGGGCACTCTTGATAATTTTGCGCAGCACATGTTCGGTGCAGATGTAACAACTCGACTTCGACCCTCATTTTTTCCTTTCACTGAACCAAGTGCAGAGGTTGATATCTTTTTCAATGGCCGCTGGATCGAATGGGGCGGTTGCGGAATGGTCAATCCTAAAGTTCTTCAGACGTGTGGAATTGATACAGATATCTTTACTGGCTTTGCATTTGGAATGGGTCTTGAACGTACCTTGATGGTTCGACATGGAATTACTGACATGCACGACATCGTTGAAGGAGATCTTCGTTTTACACGACAGTTCGGTATGGGGTTGTAATGCGCGCACCGTTATCGTGGCTACGTGAATTCGCCGCTATTCCAGAATCAGTAAGTGCGGAAGCAATTTCAGATGCCTTTATTCGCGTTGGCTTTGAGGTCGAGGAAATCATCACTCAGGGTGCGGATTTAACTGGTCCTCTTGTAGTTGCAAAAGTTTTGGCGATTGAAGAGCTCGCTGGAAACAAGAAACCCATTCGTTATGTCGAATTAGACTGTGGTGAAAAGCAGAGTCGATTTGTTATATGCGGTGCTACAAATTTTGCGGTTGGAGATTTAGTTGTTGCGGCCCTTCCCGGAGCCGTACTTCCAGGAAATTTTGCCATCTCAGCGCGTGAAACTTATGGAAAAACAAGCAATGGAATGATTTGTTCTTCACGCGAACTCGGATTAGGTGAAGATCATTCTGGAATTATTTTGCTTCCTGCAAATTCTCTTGATGTCGGTTCCGACGCCATAGCAGCCCTAGAAATCAATGATGTAATTTTTGATATCGCTGTAAATCCAGATCGTGGCTACGCACTGAGTATTCGCGGTTTAGCACGCGAAATTGCCGGTGCTCTCAACGTCAAGTTTGTTGATCCAGTAGATGCACTCAAAAAACTGGAATTCAAAAAGAGCGGTAATGGCGTTACACCCATTCTCGAAGACGGCGCCTCGGTCTTTTATTTGCGAACTCTTTCGAATTACAAGGCAGATGCACTAACTCCGTTATGGATGTCGCGTCGTATTGAAAAAATGGGTATGCGCTCCATTTCACTTGCGGTCGATATTACGAATTATGTAATGTTGGAATTAGGTCAACCATTACACGCATTTGACCGGTCAAAGATAAAGGGAAACCTGCGTATTGGAAGAGTAAAGAAAGATCAGAAATTTACAACGCTTGATGGCCAAGAAAGAAATATCTCACCTCAAGACCTTATGGTCATGGATGACAATGGTCCATTGGCACTTGCGGGAACTATGGGCGGCTTAGAATCTGAGATCACAAGCTCCACCACTGAACTCGCACTAGAGGCGGTTCGTTTTGATCCCATCGCTATTGCAAAGAACTCGCGACGACACAAACTTTCAACTGAAGCATCGCGTCGTCTAGAACGACATGTTGACCCATCGCTTGCAGAATATGCATCTGCGCGATTTGCTCAGTTATTGATCGATTTAGGTGGAGCAACTCACGTTGATACTCAACATGCTGGCGAACCTCGCTTCGCGCCAGTTGTTAAATTGGACCCTGCTTATGTGTCACAAGTCTTGGGCTATTCGATAACACCTGAAAAAATTCGTGAAATATTGTCAGTAATCGGTTGTGACGTCGATAATGAATTCAATATTGATCCACCATCATGGCGTTGGGACCTCACTCAGCCAGCGGATTTTGTTGAAGAAGTTGCTCGCATGATTGGCTACGACGCTATTCCTTCATTGCTGCCTCCGCGGCCTAAGCATGCGTCGCTAACGTGGTCGCAAAAACGTATTCGCGTAATCTCTAGCGCTCTCGCTGCTCGTGGATTGTCAGAAGTGCAAACTTTTCCATTTACAAGTGATGCGATCATCGAATCTATGGGATACGTCAATGAGCGCGCTAAGACATACCGAATTGCTAATCCAATGTCAGAAGATTTCCCAGTATTGCGCACTCACCTTTTACCAGGCCTTGCAGCAGTTGCATCTCGCAATATTGGACGCGGAGCTAAAGACTTCGCAATATTTGAAGTTGGTTCCATCTTTAGAAACTCTAAAGATTTAGTCACAGCAATATCGCCAGATTTAGATCAGAAACCTTCGAAGGCAAAAATTGAAGAGATATTCGACAGTGTTCCAGTTCAGCATCTTCATCTGGGAGCAATTCTGGTCGGCAAAGTTGAAGATACAAGTTGGCGTGGATCGTCTCGTTCATACGAATGGAGCGATGCAATTGCAATGGCACAAGAGGTATTGCAATTATGTAATTTGAAATTTACAGTAACGCGTTCGGATTTCGCTCCTTGGCACCCAGGTAGATGCGCCGAGCTCCAAATAGATGGTAAGCCGGTAGCCCATGCAGGTGAATTACATCCTCGTGTTGTTGAACAGTTCTCGCTTCCTTCTCGTTCTGTCGCATTCGTAATCAATCTCAGCGCTCTTCCACAGTCTCCACGAGTACGAGGCGAAGGAGTTGGCGCGATGCCACCAGCGCTTCAAGATGTTGCACTCATAGTTGATGAAAAAGTCTCTGCTGCTTCAGTTGAATCTGCGCTTCGAAAAGGTGCGGGTGATTTACTTGAATCAATTGTCCTCTTTGATCGCTACGACAAAATGGGGGATGGCAAGGTTTCACTTGCTTACTCACTCACCTTCAGAGCCCCAGATCGCACACTAACTGGAGCAGAGATAACGCAGGCACGAGAAGCGGCTGTGGCTCAGGCAGTCAAAGATTGTGGCGCAATTCTTCGAACCGCATAATTATGCATAATTTTGCATAATTATAGATTTTTGCTAAACTGGCTACATGAAAACTGCAGTTATCGGAGCAAGTGGATATTCAGGTGGCGAACTCCTTCGCATTCTTGCGGCACATCCTGACTTTGAAGTTACGGCGATATCTGCTCATTCCAACGCTGGGGAAGATGTCACCTCTATCCACCCTTTCCTCCAGGCATATTCAGGACGCAAATTTATTGAAGTGACTTCCATTGATTGGAAAGAGATCGATTTTGTTTTCCTCGCATTACCGCATGGTGAATCAGCAAAAATCGCTCAAGTGATTCCAGAAGATATAAAGATCGTGGATTTAGGTGCAGATTTCCGATTACACGATGCTAATGACTGGAATAAATACTACGGCGGAATTCATGCTGGAACCTGGACATACGGACTTCCAGAATTGTTTAGAGAGCATATTGTTGGACAAAAGCGTGTCGCAAACCCTGGGTGCTATGCCACAGCTATCGCATTATCAATAGCTCCCGTAATTAGTTTTATTCAAGGTGACATAGTTGTTGTTGCTGCTTCAGGAACTACTGGCGCCGGACGTAACGCCAAGATAAATCTTTTGGGAAGTGAAGTGATGGGATCCCTTACGTCCTATAAATTTGGGGGAGTACATCAACACACTCCTGAGATCGAAGAGAGCCTCTATGCGATTTCAGGCCAAGATATGAGGATTAGTTTCACACCGATACTTGCCCCAATGCCACGGGGCATTCTTTCAACCGCCACTGCAAAGTTGGCGAATTGGATTTCTACCAAAGAGATGCATGGAATGGTGAGCGAATTTTTTAGAAATGAAGAGTTTGTGACAGTTCTCCCACTTGGGCAGATGCCACAAACTAGTGCCGTATATGGAACTAATAGGGTTCATATTCAAGTTGCATGCGATGAACATACGCAGAGAGTAATTATTTCTGCCGCAATAGATAATCTTGGAAAAGGTGCTGCTGGTCAAGCTATTCAAAATGCAAACCTCATGTGCGGATTCCCTGAAAGCACAGGCCTTTCAGCATGAATTTTCCGAAGGGATTTAGAGGTGGCGCAGTCGCGGCTGGACTGAAAAGTTCAGGGGCATTAGATCTGACGATCATTGAAAATCAGGGCCCACGATTTGATGCAACGGCTGTATTCACGACGAATAGAGTTATTGCAGCCCCTGTTATCTGGAGTAAGGAAGTTATCAAGGGTGCGCAAGTGCGCGCGGTAGTACTCAACTCTGGTGGCGCAAATGCATGTACAGGCCCACAAGGATTTCTAGATACACATGTAACGGCCGAAGAAGTTGGCACGTTACTAGATGTTTCATCCGGTGAAGTAATCGTCTGTTCTACAGGAATGATCGGTGAGTTATTACCGATGGATAAAATCAAAAAAGGTTTGCTCGCGATAGATTTGAGTAGCGGAGATGTAACACATAGCGCTCATGCGATTATGACAACAGATTCTGTTCCAAAAATCGCTCATTCTGAAGTGGATGGATGCAGCGTAATTGGCATTGCAAAAGGTGCTGGAATGCTCGCTCCGGCACTGGCAACAATGCTTTCGGTGATTATGACTGATGCGGTCCTACCCAAGGAGTTTGCATCAATATTTGAACGCGTAGTAAACCGCACATTCAACAGAATCGATTCAGATGGATGCACTTCGACAAATGACACCGTCCTTTTTATGTCCTCCGGTGCCAGCGGTAAAGAGCTTTCGAGTTCTACGTTAGAAATTGTTTTGATGGAAGTTTGTTCATCATTAGCGAGCCAACTTATTGCAGATGCTGAAGGCTCAACTAAGACCGTCTCAATTAGCGTTGTTGGCGCCAATACAGAGGAGGATGCAGTAGAGATTGCCCGAGCTTGTGCAAGAAACAATCTCCTCAAATGTGCAATTTTTGGAAATGATCCTAACTGGGGGAGAGTTCTAGCAGCGGTCGGTACAGCAAATGCAGTGATGGATCCGATGCTTATAGATGTCTCGCTCAATGGAATCCAAGTTTGCAAATCGAGTGCGCCAGCTGAAGATAAATCAAAAGTTGATTTCTCGGGTAGAGAAGTTCTCATAAATATTGCAATGAATATCGGAGAAGGTGCCGCAACTGTAATCACAAACGATTTGAGTCATGATTATGTCGAAGAGAATTCGGCGTATTCAACATGATAGTAATCAAATTTGGTGGGCACGCGATGACAGATGAAAATGGTGATTTTGCGCAGACAGTAAAAAATGCGATTTCCCTGGGCGTAGAGATAGTAATCGTTCATGGTGGAGGTCCACAGATAGATAAGGCGCTGAAATTAGCGGGAGTGGCTAGTGAATTTGTCGGTGGATTTCGAAAGACGACACCCGAGATATTTTCAATTGTTGAATCAGTGTTAGTTGACCATGTCGGCCCATCTGTTGCTCATCACTTACAGAGCGCGGGTGTTGGCGCAAAAGCGATGTCTGGTCGTAGAGGTCACACATTGGTTGCCAAAAAATTGACTACGTTAGTCAATGGTGAGAACGCTGATCTCGGTTTTGTCGGAGATGTGACACATGTACGTCTTGAGGCAATCAACCAAATATTGAGCGAAGGGAAAATTCCAGTTATTGCACCCATTGCATCATCAGAGGATGGCGACACAGGATTCAACGTGAATGCAGATTTAGCAGCAGCCGCAATCTCGGGTGCTCTAGATGCAAGCGCTCTGATTATCATGACTGACGTTGAGGGAATTTATCGAAATTGGCCTGATACGAACTCTTTGATTTCAGAAATTACTGCAGCCGAACTGAGCGCCATCAAGGCCACCTTTGCGGATGGAATGGCGCCAAAAGTGCAAGCGGCTCTAGATGCAATAGCTAAAGGGTCTAAAGCAGTGCGCATTATTGATGGAACAAAACCGAGTGCGCTAGCGGATGCACTTTCACATCACGGGGGAACGTTGGTGAGAGCATGAAGAATGCACAAGTAAGTAACAGCTGGAGAAAAGTTATTCAAGATAACTACGGTGTGCCAACAATCGCTCTTGTAAAAGGAAAAGGCAGTGAGGTATATGACGTTGAAGGCAAGAAATATCTTGATCTTCTAGGAGGAATTGCTACAAATGTATTGGGTCATGCGCATCCAGCGATTGTAAAAGCGGTAACTAAACAAGTTGGAACCTTGGGGCACGTTAGTAATTTTTACGCACATCCAAATGTTGTGGAATTAGCTCAAAAACTAGCATCCATGACTGGTGATAAAAGTGCTCGTGTGTTCTTTGCGCAATCAGGGGCCGAAGCAAATGAAGCAGCGCTCAAATTATCGCGTCGTACCGGTAGATACCGCATCGTTGCTGCGCAAGGTGCATTTCACGGGCGCACTATGGGTGCCCTCTCTATGACAGGCCAACCATCAAAACGCGAACCCTTTTTACCATTACTAAAGGGAATCAAACACGTCCCATTTGGTGATATCAAA
>WLDA01000041.1 GCA_009705025.1 Actinomycetota bacterium
ATTCAAGTAAGTGATCATTTACCGAATGCCGATATTGTCACTAAGGTATTGCAATGATGAATGCAGGAAATTATTCAGAGAGCGATAAAGAGCGCTTTTTAGATGAGCCTGCAAAGCGTGTGGGACGTACAGAATTCATGCGTGATCGCGCCCGTGTTATTCACTCTGCAGCACTTCGTCGATTAGCTGCAAAGACTCAAGTAGCTGTTCCTTGGGAAAATGATTTTCAACGCACACGTTTGTCGCACTCACTTGAATGCGCACAAATTGGTCGTGAACTTGGTGAGTCACTAGGAGCAGACCCTGATTTACAAGATACCGCTTGTCTAGCACACGATTTAGGTCACCCGCCTTTTGGTCACAACGGCGAAGAAGCGTTAGCAATTGTTGCTAAGGATTGTGGTGGCTTTGAAGGCAATGCACAATCACTTCGACTGCTCATTCGTCTGGAAGCAAAGACTGTTGATGCACAAGGAAAAAGTGTTGGCCTAAACCTAACTCGAGCATCACTCGATGCTGCGACTAAATATCCATGGCCCAGTTCGCAAAATCCTCGCAAGTTTGGCGTCTATGACGATGATCTCGAAATTTTTACGTGGATGCGCAAAGGTGCACCTGTGGATAAGAAATGTATCGAAGCGCAAATTATGGACTGGTCTGATGATTGTGCATATTCAGTACACGATCTAGAAGATGCAATATTTGCTAATCAAGTGAGTGTAAAAAACTTTCGAGATGATTTGCCAACGCTTCATAAAGTAATGGTTGAACAATATGGAAGTTCTGCAACAGAGCAAGAGGCACGAGAAGCACTCGATCGCTTATCTGCGCTATCAGCATGGCCTCATTATTACGATGGAAGTCATCGTAGCCTTGCGCGTCTGAAAGATTCTACGAGCCAATTGATTGGTCGATTTGTTTTAGCTGCAGAGATGCAAACACGTGAAATTCATGGAACTGGAAAACTTTCTCGCTATAGCGCAAATCTAGAAGTGCCACATGAGCAAGTAATTGAAGTAGATTTCCTCAAAGCAGTTGCTGGCCACTACCTCATCAATGCTGCACACTCACAAGAGCGATATGCAAAGCAACAGGTAATTATCACAGAATTAGTTGAGATGCTTTATGCCAGTGCGCCGAAGGAACTTGATTCTTTATTTAGAAAGCCTTGGGATGAAGCAAGCGATGATTCGGCACGTTTGCGCGTAGTTATTGATCAAATTGCAGCCCTTACCGACCCTGGCGCTTATGCCTTACATGCACGCCTGCTTGCTACTAGATAAGGTGCACTCATGAGTGGGCGTATCAAAGATGAAGATGTTGCATATATTCGCGACCGCGCACCTATTGATGAAGTTGTTGGCGACTACGTTCAACTCAAGAACGCTGGCGGGGGACAGAAAAAAGGTTTATGTCCATTCCATGATGAAAAATCTCCATCTTTTCACGTAACACCAAGTAAAGGTTATTTTCACTGTTTCGGGTGCCAAACTGGCGGAGATGTCATTGCTTTCTTGATGAAGATTGATCACCTTTCTTTTTCAGAAACAGTGGAGCGATTAGCAGATCGAATTGGTTACACACTTCGCTACGAAGAAGGCTCAAGTGGAGTATCTGCTCCTGCAGGACAGCGATCACGACTCATCTCTGCACACGCAGAGGCTGCAAAGTTTTATCAAGAACAACTCAACACTTCACCCGGTGCTGCGCACGGTCGCGAACTATTGACGAAGCGCGGCTTTGATAAAGCCGCATGCCAACAATTTGGTGTGGGTTACGCACCAGATGAATGGGATGGCCTTACTAAACATTTGCGCGAATTGGGTTACACAATTGAAGAGTTAGAAGTAGGTGGCCTATCAAAGATGGGACAACGAGGCCCTATCGATAAATTCCGAAACCGTTTGATGTGGCCTATTAGAGATATATCAGGAGATGTTGTTGGATTTGGTGCTCGCAAATTAGCCTCTGATGAAGAAGATCAAGGGCCAAAGTATCTCAACACTTCAGAGACCCCCATTTATAAGAAGAGCCAAGTTCTCTACGGTTTAGATGTTGCGAAGAAAGAGATTGCAAAGAAGCGCCAGGCAGTAATCGTTGAAGGTTACACAGATGTGATGGCTGCTCACTTAGCTGGAATTACAACAGCAGTTGCAACATGTGGAACAGCGTTTGGAGCAGACCACATTCGAATTTTGCGCAGATTACTTATGGATGACGATTCTTTCCGCGGTGAAGTTATTTTTACCTTTGATGGTGATGCAGCGGGACAAAAAGCTGCCCTTCGTGCATTCGGTGAAGATCAAAAATTTGTAACTCAAACCTTTGTTGCAGTCGAGCCTGATGGACTTGACCCATGCGAACTTCGTCAAGAAAAGGGAGATTTAGCACTGCGTGATTTGATTGCGCGCCGTGTGCCGCTTTTTGAATTCGCAATTCGCGCAGAGCTCAAACACCATAAGTTAGATACTGCAGAAGGGCGTATCAATGCACTCAATGCAGCAGCGCCACTCGTTGCGCAAATTCGTGATAAATCTTTACGCCCTGAATACACGCGTTTACTTGCAGGCTGGCTTGGCGTTGAAGTTGAAATAGTTTCATCCGCTGTTGCGCAAGGTGCAAAGAATCGTCCAGCAACAAACAGTGTTGAAAACACCGATACTCCTGCTGATAATGCGTGGCGACCTGATCCAAATGAGGCACGACTTATTTTGGAGCGCGAAGTTCTCAAAACAAGAATTCAAGAACCCACATTATTTGGTGCTTCCAGTATTTTATGGAAAGAAATCGAAGCATCCGGATTTACACACCCTGCATATCGACAAATGCGTTCACTCATCGATGCAAAGGCACCTGATTCGCCGCTAACTATTGATGTCATTGATGATGAAAATATGAAAGCACTATTTACTGAATTAGCTGTCGAACCGATTCGCTCCGATGGAAAAGTTCCAGATCATTATGTTGCAAGCATTGTTGCCAGGTTGCGTGAAGTCGCAATATCTCGTTCAATTGCAGAATTGAAATCGAGCCTTCAACGTCTCAATCCTGTTGAAAATGAGATTGAATACAATGCCGCCTTCGCCTCATTAGTAGCGCTAGAAAGTGCCCGACGAACACTCCATGAAGTTGCCCTGGGTGGCCTGTAGCTGATTTCGACCCAACGCCACTCGTGCGCTAGAGTGTGCGTTCGCAGGACACATGCACTATTCCCTGATAGCTCAATGGCAGAGCAGCCGGCTGTTAACCGGCAGGTTCTTGGTTCGAATCCAAGTCAGGGAGCCATATAAGGCGCTTCTCAGTAACTAGGCAGGAACTTCTCAGCCAAAAGATTTAGTATCTACGCATGAGTTCATTGCAATTATCACTGAAAAAAACAATGGGTTCGTGGCGAAGCCAAGCAATCTACATTCGAGTGATTCGCCTATGGCTTGGAATTACCTGGATATATGCAGGCTGGGATAAGGCGAGTGATTCTGGATTTCTTACTCGCGGATCATCCACATTTATCGGTTCACAACTAACTGGCTATGCATCGCAGTCTCCCGTGGGATTCATATTCAACAAAATGATAGAACATTCACAATTTGTTGGAATATTTGTACTCCTCAGTGAGTTTGCAATTGGTATTGCCACGCTTCTATGGATTGCGCCTACATCTGCAGCATTTGGTGGCTTTGCAATGGCAGTTGGCCTTTGGCTTGCAAGTAGTTTTCATGTGAAGCCATATTTCTTGGCAAGTGATTCAGTGTATGCAGTTTTATGGCTTTCATATTTTCTTTATCTAACAGGAGGACGAACTAAAGTGAAATTTTCTATAAATCGACGCGGATTCATGCGAGTTGGAACTGTTGGTGCTCTTGCCGTACTTGCAAGTGGAGCGGGGAAACTATTTTCTTCATCCGCAACAGCGGCACCTGCAAAAAATGCAGGGAAGAAGTTGGTCAAGCTCGCTAGTTTGCCAGTGGGTGGAAATCACCAGTTTGCTCTCGCATCAGGTGAACAAGCAATTCTCTTTAGAACCAAAAAAGGTGTATTCGCTTATTCAAGAAGCTGCACGCATGAAGGTTGCAGTGTTGATTATTCAGCAGCAAACAAAAAGTTAGTGTGTCCATGTCATGGTGCAACATTTGATCCATTCGATGGAGCAAAAGCCGTTGTCGGTCCCGCAAATATGCCTTTACCTAAAGTGAAAGTAGCAATTCAAGGAAATTGGGTGGTTCTTGCATGAAAAGTACAATTGCAAAAGTCGGTGTTGGATTTTTACTAGGTGCCACACTCGTTGGTGGCATTGCAACAGCTGCAACGAATAGCTCTCCATCACTCAAAGCCTGCGTAGATAACCGCACGCAAGCACTGTATTTATCCAAAGATGGCACCTGTTCAAAGGCACGAACATTAGTAGACCTGAGCGCAGGAGGTTTAGATGCCAAAAGCATTGCCGCCGCCGTTACTCCCTCAGTTGTTTCAATTCAAGTTTCAACTTCCACTGGAAGCGGTAACGGGTCGGGTTCAATTTATATGACCAGTGCAACTTCTAGTTACATCATCACAAATAATCACGTAGTTGAATCGGCAGCAACATCAGGGAAAATAACTGTTGAATTACTCAATGGAGATCTCATCGATGCCAAAATTGTTGGACGAGATGCCAATTATGATCTTGCAGTAATTCAAGTACAGCGTGGAAACCTTCCGGTTATTACAATTGGCGATTCTTCCAAGGTAAGCGTTGGTGATCCTGTTGTTGCCATTGGTTCACCACTTGGCCTTGCAAGTACCGTTACAAGTGGAATTGTTTCGGCACTCAATCGCCCTGTTACCACGGGCTCTGTTGGAGCAGAATCCTACGTCGATGCAATTCAAACTGATGCAGCAATCAATCCTGGTAACTCTGGAGGCGCACTCTTAGATGCACAAGGAAGAATTATTGGTGTGAACTCTGCAATTGCAACACTTTCAAGTGGAGGAACTGCAGGCAGCATTGGACTTGGATTTTCAATTCCGATAAATGAGGCAAAGCGCGTTATCGATGAAATTATCGCAACAGGTAAATCAACACGACCAGTATTGGGAGTAAATCTTGATGCTACATATACAGGTGTTGGTGCAAAGATTCTCAAACTTGTTCCAGGTGAAGGGGCTGAGAAAGCAGGCATTCCTGCAGGTTCAGTTATTCGCTCTATTGATGGCGTGAAAACTAATGACCAAGTAAGTGCCATTGTACGCATTCGTTCTTATGCGCCAGGGGCTGTGGTCACCGTTCTCGTAGATCTACCTACGGGTGGACAGAAGAGTTTCAAAGTCACTTTGGGATCTACGCCATCTAGCTGATCGGCGTAACACAATTGAAATAGGAAGCAGGTAAGGTTTTACCCATGGCACTCTTTCGACTCAAAATTGCACTTCCTGATCGTCCGGGTTCCCTTGGCACAATTGCCTCAGCAATTGGCGCCGCAGGCGGAGACATTCGAGGTCTAGTGGTTATGAAATCTGAAGATGGCCGTGGGTATGACGACATTACGGTTGCTGTTCCAGGAAGTGATCCAACTGATTTACTTGATGTGTTGGGATCAATTGGTGGAGTTGAAGTAATTTCCGTGACACCTGTTGCTTAGTTAGAGAGTTCTTGCACCCTGACTAGGTAGTGAAGTAAAGAATCGCGGAGCTTTATATCCCTTATCTTGAAATGCTTTTTCAATTCCCATTTTTGTGCTCTCTACATTCTGCGCTTTAACAAGTGCGATTGCACTTCCACCAAAGCCTCCACCGACCATGCGCGCGCCTAGCGCTCCAGCTGCAAGTGAGGCATCTACTGCGCAATCTAATTCTGGGCACGAAACTGTGTAATCATCTCGAAGAGAATTATGGGAAGCGTTGATGAGATTTCCGAGTTCAACAAAATCGTTCTTCTCAAGTGCAATAACAGCATCTAAAACTCTCTGTATCTCTGTTACTGCATGGTGAGCGCGTAAAAATTCAGTCTCTGTAATCTCAGATCTTTTAGAGAACAATTCATCCAAAGAAAGATGACGCATAGATATTTTCTTCAACTTATTTACAACAGAATCACATGAGCCACGTCGCTCGGCATAGCCCCCATCAACCAATGCGTGATGCACCTGTGTATCGATGATGAGTAATTCAAGTCCGTGAGACGCCACATCAAATGAAATATTTTTAGTTGTGAGGTCGCGGCAATCCAGCAGTAGGGCGCTTCCTTTTTCTGCCATTAATGAAACAGATTGATCCATAATCCCACATGGCATTCCAACATAATCATTTTCAGCTTTTTGGCACAAGCGAGCAAGCGTTGGAAGATCATGCCCTAAAGAAAAGAGCGAATTCAAAGCAGTTGCAACACTTGCTTCAAGGGCAGCAGAAGATGAAAGTCCTGCACCGACTGGAACTTTTCCATCTATGAAGATCTCAAGACCTGTTGTAATGCCAAGTGACCAGATAACTCCGAGCACATAGCGCTCCCAATCGCCCTTTAGGTTTGGGGAGATATCGGATATTGCAACAGATATAACTTCACTATTTCGTTGAACAGAGGCAATTTTGATTACATTCTCATTTGTTCTAGCGATAGCGACATCAGTGCAGTCACTTATCGCAAAGGGAAGAACAAAGCCCTCACTAAAATCAATATGTTCTCCAATGAGATTTACTCGACCAGGGGCACTTGCACAAATATGCGGGGAGTGGCCATACACTTTTTCGAAGTTTGAGGAAATGGAACTCATTGATTATCCAAAAGACGCGAGCGTATCTGAAACCATTGCTTCAAGATTTCTAGTGGGTTTCCATCCAAGAACGTGATTTGCTTTAGTTATATCAGCGATGAGAACAGCAGGATCTCCCGCACGTCTAGGAGAATCAACAAATGGGATTTGAGAACCAGTTGCTTGCGAGGCTGCCGCTATTACTTCACGAACTGAATAGCCACCGCCTGAACCTAAATTGAAAATCTCATGACCAGGATTACCGAGAGTGTTTAGCGCTTTGATATGTGCATCAATAAGGTCTACAACGTGCACATAGTCACGAATGCATGTGCCATCTTTTGTTGGCCAATCGCTACCAAATATCTTTACAGGATTTTCTGAAGAACTACGTAAAACATTTGGAATCAGGTGAGTTTCAGGATTATGGCGCTCTTTTAGCCAACCCCGAGAAGATTTATGCGCACCCGCTACATTGAAATAGCGAAGTGATGCAGCAGATAATCCATGACCTCTAGCCTCATCTGTAATCATTGCATCGACAGCTAACTTAGATGCACCATAGGCATTTGTGGGTCTATTTGAAGCAGTCTCAAGAATTGGTAAAACTTCTGGCTCGCCATAAGTTGCAGCAGACGAAGAGAAAATCAATTTCGAAATCTTGGCAGCGCGCATTTCATCTAATAAGTTGCGAGTACCGCCAACATTGACGCTCCAATAAAGTTCTGGTTTCTCTACGGATTCACCAACGAGTGATTTACCAGCAAAATGCATTACGGCATCGCACCCCTTG
>WLDA01000042.1 GCA_009705025.1 Actinomycetota bacterium
CTTGGAGTATCAAGAATGGATCTACACAACCCAGTAATACTAGAAAGTACTCTGGCAAATATTGTTGATGAACAGACAATTGAGGAAACCTTTGCAACGTTAGTGGAGCGCAGAATTGGTTTTGAACCTTTGCAATACCTCACCGGTACGGCGCCATTTCGTCATTTAGAAATTGAAGTTGGACCAGGTGTATTAGTACCTCGCCCTGAAAGTGAATTATTGGTCGAAGCTGTATTGCAACATATTTCTAACATGGAGGGAATAGTCAGCGTTGTTGATCTAGGTGCTGGATCAGGTGCGCTCTCACTTGCAGTTGCTACAGAGGCCGAGAATGCCCGTGTTATTGCAGTTGAAAAAAGTCCTGAAGCGATTTTTTGGTTGAAGAAAAATGTTTCAAGAATTGATGAGAAAGTTCGAATTGTTGAAGGCGATGTTTCTGATGTGCTTATTGACGTGAAGTGCGACTTAGTAATTGCTAACCCACCATATATTCCGGACGACCAAGTATTACCTCGCGATGTCGCAGGCTTTGAGCCACATATTGCACTCTTTGGCGGCCCAACTGGAATTGAAATACCACGACAATTTATTGCAGCCGCTGCGCGACTCTTGAAATCAGGGGGAGTCCTAGTTATTGAACATACTGAAGAGCAAGGTCTTGTCATTGAAGGTGAGTTAGCTCTAGATTTTGAGAACGTAGTTTTGCATCATGATCTCAACGATCGTCCACGATGGTCTAGTGCGGTAAGGAGATAACCATGGCCCAAGATATTGATCTAAAGTCTGGCGAACTTCTCGAGCACGTTGCACTTGCGGCAAAAGCGATACGCGATGGATATTTGATTGCAATTCCACTTGAGCACCATTACGCCTATGCATGCGATGCTTTCAAAGCAGATTCAGTTCGAGCGATGCATGTCTTGCGCCGAGATGAATTAGGTATTGCTGCACAAGTCCTTATTGCAGATGCTAAAACTGCTAGCGGTGTCGCGCGCGAAATCTCACCTAGCGCACAAGCACTGATGAAGAAATTTTGGCCCGGAATGCTTTCATTTAATCTTCGCCCACAAGTTGGATTGACGTGGGATTTAGGTGATGCAGGAGCACTTGATCAAGTAAGTTTTCGAGTTCCGAAATCAAAATTTATTCGCGAAGTTCTCAAAGAGACTGGGCCATTAGCAATTGCTAGTGCTGCATTTGCAAAGCAATCTCCGATTCGAAGAATCTCTGACATTTTTGTTTTGGAATCTGCATTAGCAGCAAAGTTTGATGCTGGCCTACTCAAGAAAGGCGCACTCTCTACCGTTCTAGAGGCTGATGACCGCGGAATCACAATGCTGCGCGAAGGAGCAATCACCATAGATGAGATACACGCCATAGCCCCTGAGGTATCCAGGCAACTTTCATAACCAGGCTATAAGGTTTGACCATGTCTTCTGAAACTTTCTATGGCCCAGATTTCGGTCTTCTTAGCAAGCAAGATCCCGATGTTGCAGCAGTGTTGTTATCTGAACTCAAGCGTCAACAACAAAATTTACAACTCATTGCATCTGAGAACTTCACTTCGCGTGCAGTTCTTGCAGCACTCGGTTCAACACTTTCAAATAAGTATGCCGAGGGGTATCCAGGCAAGCGTTACTACGGTGGCTGCGAAGAAGTAGATAAAGTCGAAGTATTGGCAATAGATCGCGCTAAAGAATTATTCGGTGCAGAACATGCAAATGTGCAACCTCACTCAGGAGCAAGCGCGAATGTGGCTGTGTACCAAGCATTCACAAAACCAGGAGACACAATCCTTGCAATGTCACTGCCACATGGTGGCCACCTCACTCATGGTTCGAAAGTGAATTTTTCGGGTAAGTGGTTCAACGTAGAGTCATATGGTGTTCGCCAAGATACTGAACTAATTGACTATGACGAATTACGCGACCTAGCTATCAAACACAAGCCAAAAATGATTTGTTCTGGTGCAACTGCTTATCCAAGCTTGATTGACTTCGAAAAAGTTCGTTCAATCTGTGATGAAGTCGGAGCAATCATGTGGGTCGATGCTGCGCACTTCATTGGTTTAGTTGCAGGTAAAGCGATTCCTTCACCCGTTCCTTATGCAGATGTTGTTTCATTTACAACTCACAAGGTCTTGCGTGGTCCACGCGGTGGAATGATCCTTACAAAAGCACAACATGCCGCTGCAATTGATAAAGCAGTATTTCCAGGTATGCAAGGTGGACCAATCATGTCTGCAGTTGCTGGTAAAGCAATTGCACTCAAGGAATGCGCACAACCTACTTATCAAAAGTATGCCAAGGATGTAATTGTGAATGCCCAAGCACTCGCGGCAGCACTTGAAAAGGAAGGTATGCGCGCAGTATCTGGTGGCACGCAAACTCACCTAGCGCTTATCGATATTCGTAGCACTGGCGTAAATGGAAAAGTTGCTGATGAGCGCTGCGGCGCGGCAGGCATTGTTCTCAACAAGAATTCAATTCCTTTTGATCCAGAAGCACCATCAGTTACAAGCGGAATTCGTGTTGGTAGCCCTGCTACAACAACGCAAGGTATGGGTGTTGAAGAGATGAAGATGATTGCATCCTTTATCGCCCGCGCAATTAGCACAGGAGATAATGAGAAATCTGCACAGGAAATCAAAGCTGATGTGCACGCACTTACTGCGCGATTCCCTATCTATACCGCCTAATTAGCGATGCGTGAATATCTCATAACACTGCTGATCTCAGCAGCGCTTTGTTATTTAATCACGCCATTTGTTCGTAAGTTTGCAATTCGATTCGGTGCTGTCGCAGATATTCGAAGCAGAGATATTCATACTTTGCCTACTCCTCGCTGGGGTGGGGTAGCTATGTGGCTATCAATGACTTTCACTTTTCTCATCGTCAACAATTTGCCACTAGTGGGTAAATCTTTTGGTCACGAAACTCAGGGAATCTTCTTAGCTGCTTCATTTGTTGTCTTACTAGGTATGGCCGATGACCGCTTCCAATTAGATGCACTGACCAAACTTGCTGGCCAAGCATTAGCTGCAGGCATTCTTTTGATTTATGGAATCCAAATTTTGTGGGTTCCAATCAATGGCGTTATTACCTTGCCAGCCAGTATTGGCCAACTTATAACCGTTCTTATTGTTTTAGTAACAATCAATGCCGTGAACTTCATTGATGGTATGGATGGACTCGCTGCGGGCATAGTTGCCATTGCAGGCATTGCATTTTTTGCCTTTGCATACTTATTGGCAGTTGATTACGGCTTCAGCCGTGCAGGTGCGCCATCGCTTACTACTGCTGTTCTCGTGGGTGTCTGTATTGGTTTCCTACCGCACAATGCCCACCCGGCAAAGATTTTTATGGGTGATTCCGGTTCAATGTTATTGGGCTTACTCCTTGCTGCTGCATCAATTACTTTGACGGGACAAGTTGATCCCAATGCAATTTCTGCTGAAAAACTTGGCCCAACGCTATTGCCATTACTGCTTCCACTTGCAGTGCTTGCGATTCCGCTAGCAGATTTAGTACTTGCAGTTTTGCGCAGACTCAAAGCCGGAAAGTCTCCATTTGCTCCGGATAAAGAACACTTACATCATCGATTGATGAGCGCTGGAAATTCTCAACTCAAGACTGCAATCATCATGTATTTTTGGACTGCAACAATTGCATTCCCAGTAAGTATTTCTGCATTTGCACCAATTTGGGTTGCAATACTTCTAGCTTTTGCAATGGCTACATTCACAATTTTGCTCTCGAGGCGACCAAAGGTTCTTGTATGACAAATTCTTCAACTGAGCGCGATCTTTTACGTGGCGCATTAATTCCATCGCTAGCCGTTGGTGTTATTGCAATTATTGTTTCATCGGCGACTCAAGGCAGTTCTGGTTTCATGGGCGCTTTGTTAGCTCAACTCGTGGTCGTAATGTATTTTGCTGTTCACATTGGAGTTTCTAAAATTTCCCGCAATTTGGATCCCATGAGCACAATGGCACTTGCTCTTTTTTCATATTTTGCAAAGTTCATACTTTTAGGTGCATTTCTCTACGTGCTAACGCGCATGACTTCTCGCGAAAGTATCGATCGTGGCGCATTTGGCATCACCGCGATAACATTGACTTTTACTTGGCTCGGGGGAGAGATACGAAGTTATCTCAAACTAAAATTACATCTGCCATTGCCGACTCAGAAGGGGTAACTATGAAGCGCGAAGAGAATGCACTCTGGTCCATTTTCGGATACCTCCTCTCCGGCCTACTTTTTTGGGGTGGAGTCGGCTGGGGCCTCGATAGCTGGCTCGGCACGAGCTACCTCCTTTTACTCGGCCTTTTGGTGGGAATGGGCGCATCGCTTTACCTCGTCTGGCTGCGCTTTGGCCGGGAGTAAGTGACTCGATACACGCTTGGGCACGCCTTTTTCGATTTCACAGCAAGCGCCTCTCTCGCATAAGGTTGCGTATCCCCACGGTCTAGCCCATCTGGTTTTTTAATCGAAGTTGAGGAGTATGTGTGCGCTCGTTAGTACGTCTTAGCGCAGAAGGCGAAGGCTTCGTCCCGCCTAGCAGTAACGACTTCAACCTTCCTCCAATTTTTGGCGAGAACGCATATACAACCAAACCAATTTTTATGGTCTTCTTTTCCGTTATTTTGATTTCAGTTTTCTTTATCGCAGCATCGCGCAAAGCAGCAATTGTGCCTTCAAAGCTGCAATTCGCAGGAGAGAGTATTTACGCATTCGTTCGCAATGATCTTGCACGCGATGTTATCGGCCACGAATTTATGCGCTTTGTTCCTTATCTCTTCACCCTCTTTACCTTTATTTTGACTAATAACATCTTCGGAATTGTTCCGCTATTGCAATTCCCTGCAATGTCGAGAGTGAGCTTTCCTTACGTATTAGCAGTATTCACATTTGTGATTTTTCACTACGTTGGAATTCGCAAACAAGGTCTCGGAAAATATCTAAAAGAGATCATGTTCATGCCTGGCGTGCCTAAGCCGGTTTATATTCTTTTGACACCAATTGAATTAGCAACATTTTTCTTGGTGCGCCCACTAACACTGTCACTTCGTCTTTTCGCAAATATGTTTGCGGGCCACTTACTGTTGCTCGTATTTATCATGGGTGGAGATCATCTACTCAAAGGTGTAATTGGTTTGAAGCTCGTGAGTCCATTTGCTTTCGCATTTGGTATCGGTCTCACTTTCTTCGAATTCATGGTTCAGTGTCTACAGGCGTACATCTTTACTCTGTTGACAGCGCTCTACATCGCCGGTGCACTTGCCGACGAGCACTAAAGAAGTACATCTCTACCCAAATAAACCACTAAGAAAGATCTACGAAAGGTAAGAAAAATGACAGGCACACTCAACCTGGTCGGTTATGGCCTCTCTGCAATTGGACCCGCAATTGCAACAGGAATGATCTTCGCTGCATACATCAGTGGCGTAGCACGTCAACCAGAAGCACGTAGCGTTCTCCAGCCAATCGCGTTCCTTGGGTTCGCACTTGCTGAAGCTCTTGCACTCTTCGGTCTCGTTCTCGCATTCGTTCTCTAATTAGGGATAAAGAATGCAATTTGTAAATTTGGCTGAAGCTGAGAAATTGAATCCGCTGATTCCACACACTGCTGAATTAGTAGTGGGTTTCATCGCATTCAGCTTGCTCTTCATAGTCTTGCGTTCCAAAGTTGTGCCGATGTTTGAAAAGGCATTTACTGAACGCACTAATGCAATTCAAGGTGGCATGGAGCGTGCTGAACAAGCACAGCTCGAGGCGCAACGCGCACTCGTCCAGTACAACGAGCAACTCTCTAAAGCTCGCGAAGAGGCACAAACTCTTCGCGAAGAAGCTCGTGTACAAGGTTCAGCAATCATCGAAGAATTGCGTACAAAGGCGCAAGAAGAAGCAGCACGTATCACTGCAACAGCACATGCATCAATCGAAGCCGAGCGTCAGCAGGCAATAACTTCACTTCGCGGTGAAGTTGGAGCACTTGCAGTTGAGCTCGCATCAAAGATTGTTGGAGAAGCGCTAGATGACCAGGCACGTCAATCACGTGTAGTCGACCGCTTCCTCGATGATCTAGAGAAGTCGAAGTAAGGAAAAGTAATGAGAGCGCACTTGGGAGGCAGCAGCCGTCAATCATTAGTGATTGCACGCGGCAAAGTTGATGCTGCCGTAAAGGGCGCAACAGTTGAGAGCGCAACAGCGCTCAGCAGCGAACTTTTCTTTATTGGCGATACCTTCGAAAGCAATATTGCAATACGTCGCGCAATTACTGATCCTTCACGTGATGGCGCTTCAAAGGCCGCTTTACTCAAAGATCTCTTTGGTAAGAGCGTGGGAGCAACTGCCCTCACTTTGGTTACAGAAGTCAGTGCATTGCGCTGGTCTGCAACAAAGGATTTGGTGCAAGTTCTAGAACAATTAGCTATTGAGGCACAAGCAAGTGCTGCAAATATTGCTGGTGAACTAGATCGAGTTGAAGAAGAAATCTTCACTGTATCTCGTGCGGTTGCTACAAATTATGAACTCCGTACGGCACTTACCTCATCAGCATCAGTTGCGAAAGCGGCTCTTGTCAAGGAATTGCTCGGTAAGAATTCTTCACAATCAACTCTGATGCTCGTTTCACATCTTGTTGAAAACTGGAGATCTCGCAGCGTTGAATCTGCATTTGCAGATTATGAATATGCCCTCGCTGCTCGTCGTAATCGCTTGATCGCACTTGTTCGTGTGGCAGCGCCACTTTCAAGCGCACAACACACACGCCTAATTGACGCTCTAACAAAGCAAGCGGGCCAACCAGTTCGCGTCAATGTTGAAGTAGATAAGTCAATTGTTGGTGGAGTTTCAATCAAGTATGCAGATGAGTTAGTAGATGGTTCAGTTTCACATCGTTTAGCTGGTGCAGGCCGTGCACTCGCTGGAAGTAATTGATTTAGGTTCACAGAAGTTTTATAAGAAAAAGACAAAGGGAGATAGACATGGCAGAGCTCAAGATCAACCCAGAAGAAATTCGGGGCGCCTTAGCGAACTTCGTTAAGTCATACGATCCAGGCGTAGCAGCACGCGATGAGGTTGGAACCGTTAGCCAAGCAGGCGATGGCATCGCACGCGTTGAAGGTTTGCCATCAACAATGGCAAACGAACTTCTGCAATTTGAAAATGGAACCCTCGGTCTTGCACTCAACCTAGACGTCCGCGAAATCGGTGTTGTTATTTTGGGTGGTTACGAAGGAATTGAAGAAGGAACATCAGTTCGACGTACAGGTGAAATTCTCTCTGTGCCAGTTGGAGATGCATTCCTTGGTCGCGTAGTTGATCCACTTGGCCGTCCAATCGATGGCAAGGGCGAAATCAAAGCAGATGCACGTCGCGCACTCGAACTACAGGCACCATCAGTTGTAGAGCGCCAACCTGTAAAGGAGCCACTTGCAACTGGTATCAAAGCTATTGATGCGATGACAGCTATTGGTCGCGGACAGCGTCA
>WLDA01000043.1 GCA_009705025.1 Actinomycetota bacterium
CTGGTTCACCTGCGCATCGATATGCAATTCGACCATCGCTCTTTTCTACAACAGTTCTCAAATAGCCGAGGTCACAAAGCCTTCGTCGCTCTTCGAATAGTTCATGATCAGAAATTGTTTCAGAAAGTTCAATATATTTGAAGGGAAAAGATGTCGGCGAACCAAGTGGATCAGTAATTACTGTTAGTTCATTCTTTTCTATTTTTTCAAGTATCTCTGTGCGGTATGAATGAAGAAGTCCAGATTCATTAGCTAATGCAAAAAGTGAACCAACTTGCACGCCTTGCGCTCCTGCTTGAATCGCTTCACGAACTTTATCTGGGGTTGAATAACCACCCGCTAGCCAAAAAGGAAGACCAATCGCTTTTACTTTCTCAAGATCGGCATCATCTCGTTCACTAAAGAGTGACTGACCATCTTCACCAATTGGTGTTTTTCCACGAGGGGGAGCGTTGTGTCCGCCAGCGCTGGGTCCTTCAATGACAAATCCATCGGGGCGAGTTGCATCATCTTTATTGAGATACGCAGCGAGAATATGGGAGGAAACAATCGCTAAGAAAATCGGCTTATGTAGCGTTACAGAGTTATCGCCTTTAATGATTTTTGGATCGAAACGTAATCGATATTTCTGAGTCGCATTTTCAACTGCGATAGGCAAATCTGTCTTTCGATGTTCTACTAGGTCGCGAAGTACGCGTGGAATTTCACTAGGAATCCCAGCACCAATAAGAATGTAATCAACATCGGCAAGCAAGGCACCATATATTGAAGCAATTGTTGCCAACTGAATCTTCTCTAGAAAGTTGATTCCAATAAGACCATCGTGTTTTTCCTTGGCGAGAGCAACTTCTACATATGTTGATATAACAAGTAGTTGAGCCGCAAAATCTGATGGATGCAAACTCAATTTTGGAACTGGTGCATAAGGCGTTGAGCGTTCCTTTCCACCTTCGATATAAAAGCGTCGAAGTACGTCTTGTGATAATTCTTGATCAGGAAATTGCGATAGTGCAAGGCGCACGGAGCCATCTAGGTCGCCATCTTGTAATCGCCGCGTGATGACGGCATCTATAGATGTTCCCGAAACAACTCCTAATTGACCAGCCATGGAAACGGTTCGAGCCAATTTCCACGATGATATGGCAATGCCCATTCCACCTTGAATAATAAGTGGGTATTTGGCTCTCTCCATAGTGACAATCCTAAGAACTGTACGTGCGAGTACTTTTTGAAAATCGGGAGGTACCACTCATAGAATGGTTATATGAATCAGAAGTCGACTCTAAAAACATTCCTTTGGTTTAACGAAACTCTTGAAGAGGCATTGGAATTCTATAAAACAACATTCAAAGATGTTGTTATTAAATCTTCGGGTAGACCAGAACCAGGTGGCACATTGAGAACTGCAGAGTTCTCGATTTTCGGTCACGAATTTATTGGTATGGGTTGGCCTGGTGGGCCTACTTTCAATGATTCCATTTCTTTGTCTATTTCTTGTGACGGCCAAGAAGAAACAGATCGTTTGTGGGATGCAATCACTCACGAGGGAAGTGCCGGCCAATGTGGTTGGTGTAAAGACAAATTTGGAGTCTCTTGGCAAGTGAGTCCGATCCAAATGAGAGAACATTTAGAAAACCCAGATCCAGTGAAATCTGCCTATGCGTGGAATGCCATGAGATCAATGACGAAGATCGTCATCTCTGATCTGCACGAATAAGACACTGTGGGAAACCTTCGGTTTTTACCCGAATCCAGATTTGGGGTACCTTTTTTGTTCAAAAAGTGTAATCCCCGAACATAGGCTAAAGACATCTACTTGAAGGAACCCCAATGATTTTAGGCAAAAAAAGAGTTTTCATAGCCACGATTCTTTTCTCGGCCATCGTTTCTTCGAATCTTGCTTCTGCTCACACAATGGTTGTGATTCCAGACTTGGACCAAACGAAATCAAGCATTATTTTTCAAATCATTAGCCATGGCTCACCTCAGACTTCCGAGATTAACGCAAAGACAACTGACGGCAAGCAACGAATCTGCGCTTCTCTGAAAGATCCGCGCTGTTCTGAAGCCGAGGAACTTAAAGTTTCGCTCATCGTTCCGACATGTACAGCTAAGTCAACAAATTTTGATGTCTGTATTCGAGGTGTCGATGTTCGCGGGCGAGACGCCAAAATTTATCCGTCGGTGCATGAGCGTGAAGTTGCAACTACAAAATTTTCGAAGAATGTTGATGCAAAAATTGGCAATGCAGGTGGTGTTTCTATTTGGAAAGTAAAAGCTGGTGTAACCAGTGACTCATCAGACAAGATTGCAACGAAAGTAGTCCTTACGTATTCCGTCGAAATTGATAAAGTTTCGAAGAAGGCTAATCCAGCGAAGCTTGTAGATTTCGCGATTAGCGCTTATCCGGTTTCATATATTTCTGGAAATTACGAAATGAGAAGCTATTTAGTCAATGAAGATGGCTTTGAGTATTACGGCATCGATCCTTCATATACAAATCTTGATGACAGTTCAAAGTGCGAATGGACCGAAAAAGGTATTTGTGTGATGAAAGGCTATTTTGCGCCAGATACTAATATTTCAATTTCGTTGCAAATGGATAATAAGTTACAAGGCTGGTTGGCTTCAAACATTTTGGATTTGAAAATTGAGGAAAAGAAACTCACGAGCTCGACAAATTTACTAACTGTTGGAGGAAGGGCATCTAACCCCTCTCCTGTATATGCAGTAAATAACGTAATCGATGTTAGTAAATTGAAAGAACTAGAAGCCGCATATAACCGATGTGGGGGAGAAGTTTCAGTGTGCGGACAAACTTTTGAGCAATTCGACAACAAAATTTGGGAAGGTCTTCTAACTAGTGATGTGAGCTCTGCTCAATTCAAAGTTGGACTGGCCGACGTTATTTCATTGAGTCTGGTTGATGTGCCAGATCAGGGCACAAAGTGGAATATTGCTTCAATGCCGGAGGCAGGTTGGCGCAAAGGGGTGTCATGGTCGCCATGCGTTTCTAACTCGAAAGTTTTAGCGGGCGTTGTGTCAACTAATGCAAGTTTGTATCAAATGAATCCTCCGGAATTAGTTGATCAAAAGTTAGTGTCTAGGGTTGCAGGCGCACATCACAATTCAAAAAATGAGCTAAACAGAGTTGACTACCAAGTTGCCATGCGAGGCGACGTTTTCCGCTGTCTTTTGAAGAAGAACACTAACCCTACGAGTGTCAAGGCGACAGCGTTCTCATCCGCGGGAGAGGTCATGGAGAATCCCGCGGTTCAAATGGTGGAGCAAAATGGCTGGGTGAATTTTGCTGCAAAAAATTTCAGTTATTCAACACCAAATGTTGAATTCGTTTTTTCTACTCCTGTTGTTAAAACAGTATCCAAGACAATATCGTGCGCAAAAGGCAAAAAGATTGTCAAGGTCAAAGCAGTGGCACCTAAGTGCCCAAAGGGATATAAAAAAGTTTAGTTAGGGATTCGAAGCAGTGGCGCGGTCATACATGTTGGACCGCCGTCACCTTTGACTGCAACGTTATTTCCAGCAAAGAGATGAACTTCAACTCCAGCGCTCTTTAACTTACTTTCAATCTCTGGATTACCAGCAGCGAGCACAACAACATTTGGGCGTATTGCCAAGATATTGCTACCTTGAGTGAGCATCTCTTTTTCGCTCACGGTAAACCATGTAATGCCGCGTGATTCCAAAAATTGAAGTAAGCGTGCAGGTGCAAGTGGTTCATAGACAACGGCCTTATCACCAGCGATAGGGGAGAGAACGCTCATTAAATGAAGCACGGCCCCTGGTCCTTCATAGTGTGGCAAGTCAAAGGAGAGAACATCTACGCCGAAAGGTGCGAGCATCTCGCGGATTTGTTCGATACCTGCAGTGTTTGTTCGATAGCTGTGCCCAATTAATAATGTCTTCTCATCGAGCCAAACTTTGTCGCCACCATCTGCAAATGCGGGAGCAGTTAGTTCGCCAAGGATTGGAACGCCAATCTTTTCTAAATCTTTACGGAAGAAACTTGGTTCAGTTGAACGCACCGGCTTTGCCATTTTCAAAAGTATTGCCCCATGTGGAGTCATGATCATTGGGTCATGCATATATACAGAATCGACAAGGCCATCGATTGAACCTGCGACGTCGACAGTGCAACCAAGGGATTCAAGTAGTTGAGTAAATGACTTATGTTCCTCGAGAAGTGCCACAGTATCGGGCATGCGCCAATGACCCTCTTCAACGAATTTTCCTACAGTCGTTGGAGTACGCACCATTACACGTGCGAGATTGGAATACATATCTGGAGTTCCCCATTGAGTCATGGGTTGATTATGTACTAACAATTGGAAAAATAGCGAAATTCTTTCGCAGCCCCAAGGCTGTTCTGTACTAATATCCACCTAAGATTTTCGATTAGAGGAGAGTGCATGAAGATCAGAGTAGATCGCGATGCCTGCATTGGCGCTGGTCAATGTGCATTAGTTGCAGGTTCGATATTCGATCAAGATGATGATGGTTTGGTTGTTCTACTCACTGATACACCTAGTGATGAATTTATAGCAGTTGCTCGCAAGGCGGCAACGTTATGTCCAGCAAAGGCGATTGCGCTCGAAGAGTAGAAATGATTTCGGTGGAAGACCCTGGTCTTGTCATAGTTGGTGCATCTCTTGCAGGTCTTACATGTGCACAATCATTGCGCGCTGAGGGATATACAAAAAAGATAACGCTAATCGGCGCCGAAAGACATCTTCCATATAACAGGCCTCCACTTTCAAAACAAGTGCTTGCAGGAAAGTGGCAGGCGGCTCAAACCAATATTGATTCTGCAGAAAAATTTGCAGAGCTGGGCTTAGATTTTTTCATCGATGAAGATGCACAAGAATTGAATATTGCTTCAAAAGAAGTGAGAACTAGTAAACGAACCCTTGCCTTTGAAGATTTGATTATTGCCACAGGGGCATCTGTTCGCAGACTTCCAGGAACAGAGACCATGAGCCGAGTCCATGTTCTTCGAACCATTGATGACGCTCTTGGATTGCGCGAAGCACTTGTGGGGATAAAGAGTGCAGTGGTGGTTGGCGCGGGAGTCCTTGGATCTGAAGTTATCTCCGCGCTTAGCGAGTATGGAATCCACGCAACGGTTATTGATCGAATGGCAACGCCACAACTACCCCTTACAGGTGGACATTTTGCTTCACGAGTAAATGATCTTTTTATTGAGCACGGCGTTATCACCAAGTATGGCGTTGACATAATTTCTGTAACAGAGCAAGAAACAGGAATAACTTTTGACTTATCAGATGGATCAAAGGTTTCAGGTGAGATCGCTGTGGTTGCAATTGGCTGCATTCCAAATGTGGATTTTTTAGCAAATTCTGGCTTGGATATTTCAAATGGCGTGTTATGCGATTCAAATGGTTTAGCAGCACCACACATTTATGCCGTGGGAGATGTAGCCCGTTGGCATAATCCGGTTACAGGAAAGTCCTTACGACTCGAGAATCAAACGTCAGCAATCGAGCAGGGTTTAGCGGTTGGCAAATTTATTGCAACTGGGGAATCCAGCCCCACCACTCATCCATTCTTCTGGTCTGAAATCTTTGGAAATAAGATTCTCATGCTTGGAAATTTAGAAGCGGATATTCCGCTGACAATTGTGCACGGAAGTCCTAGCGATAACCGCTTTGTCGCGGCTACCATAAGCAACGGAGTTACCACTGGAATCGTAGGTTGGAATATGCCGCGAGAATTTAGGCAATCTAGAGCAATGATGGAGGCATAGTTCAATGAGCGAAGATACAAAGCAAGAGCAATGCCCTATGCATCAAGTGCGAAGAATTCCTAACGATGGAACACCAACTTGTCCATCTCCAACTTTTGCAATCTGGCGCGAAGAAGGTGCAGCAACGCCTCTTGAATACTCAGATGGTCATGAAGGCTTGATCATCAATCGCTATGAATTAGCGAAAATGGTTCTAGAAGATAAGAGATTTAGTCAGACACCGGCGCGCATGCCAGCTCATCATGGACAAGCACTTGAAGCACAATACGGTTTGAGTTCCGATAGCGAATTAGATCTTGGAAATGTTCTAGGTCTAGATGGCGAACAGCACGCACGAATTCGTAGAACAATCTTGAATAGATACTCAGTGCGCTCGGCTCGCGGGTATGAATGCGACATGAAAGAAATTGTGGCAAAGCAACTCAAGCATTTGATGGCTCAACCAACACCAGTTGATGTAACAAAGCATTATTCGCAACCAATATCTGCAGCTGGTCATATGCGCGTTCTGGGTATTCCAGAAAAATTTCGTCAAGAGTATTCCGAATTGTTTGTAGGGGATTCCACAACAGAGCAAAAGGTTGAATTCTTGCGTCGCGTCCTTGCTGTGAAAAAAGATGAGTTAGCAGAAGATGTTCTTAGTGATCTTTTGCGCAGTGATTTATTAGTCCCTGAAATCGAAGGTCTTACTCTCTCTTTGATGGTCTCAGGTCGAGATTCAGTTGCGTACATGATTACGACATGTATGACAGCTCTACTTAATAATCCCGAGCAACTAAAAGCACTTCGCGACGATCCAACACTTATTGCTGGTGGAATGGAAGAGTTCATGCGCGTTGGTGCAATGTTTCTAACACTCTTTCCTCGTACCGCAACAGAGGACCTAACTCTGGGCGATGTGCATATCAAAGCTGGACAATCAGTATCTGTTTCACCAGTTGCTGCAAATCATGATGAACGACAATTTCCAGATCCCGATAAATTTGATCTCTCTCGCGATGCATTTGGACATATTGGATTCGGTCATGGAATACATGGTTGCGTTGGACAACAAGTTGCTCGCGTTGAAATTCGTGAAGGTGTGATGCAACTCATTAATGGAATCCCTAGTCTTTATCTTGTCCATGCAGAACAAAATGAACCAGGACCATTCGCTCATCCAGTCGCAACATATGAAGCTGGCGAACTCATGGTGGCCTGGAATTGAAGGATTTGAATAGCCCAGTTATTTGGCGAACACTCTTTGACGGAGATTCAAAGCATGGCTGGATGCATTCAGGTATTGGCGTTCTCAGTGATGGCCGAATTGTTTTTGAAGCACCTGGTGGCGGAGCCCTAATATTCCTAGATCCTGTAACAAAATCACATATAAGAGTTGAAGTAGGCGTCGCTGTTTCACATGGAATTGCAGTTGGCAGCGATGACACGATTTGGATTTGTGATCCAGGTGCGCAGGCACCAGGGCAAGTCGTACAAATCAATCTAGATGGAAAGATTGTGCGCACTATCAAACAACCTATCCGAAGTGCTGATGAGCAAGATAAATGGAGACCTACTTCAATTGCACTTGCTCCCAATGGCGATATTTGGATTGGTGATGGCTACGGCCTGAGTTTGGTACATGTCGTCAGAGCAAATGGTGTGATTCAAACTTTTGAC
>WLDA01000044.1 GCA_009705025.1 Actinomycetota bacterium
GAAATAGCAGCGAGGAGATTTGCATGAATTCACGTATCAGGGGCGCCGATGGATTCCGCGCAATCGCGTGCATGATGGTTATTTACCACCACGTTATGCAGCGCCTTGATCCAGCGGCCTCGCCAATGTTGGTACAAGTTATTCAATACATGGGCATGCGAGGAGAAGTTGGCGTAAGTATTTTCTTCGTTCTTTCAGGATGTCTCTTGGCTACTCCTTTCTGGAATGCATTTATTGGCCATACACCTCAACCGAAATTACGCACATACTTTCAAAATCGAGCTGCTCGAATCTTGCCCAGCTACTACTTCATACTAATTTTCTCGGCTTTTCTCGCTGTCAAAATAATTGATTTCAAAATAGTCTGGTCTCGAATTATTGCTGGTTTACTTCTTGTTTCTCATTTTCATTGGAATACTTTTTTTGCATCCGAACTAGATCCACCCCTTTGGACAATCACACTTGAGATTTGGTCATACATATTGCTTCCAATCGTTCTATTCTCTATTTTTTGGAAAGCACGCACTGTAAAAGCTGCGGCTATTGGAATGGGAATCTGGATTGTATTTCTTCAATCTTTACAGCCACTTATCATCAAATTTTTTATGACAGATGATTACCTCAAGGGCTGGGAATGGGGTTGGGCTGGCGGAGCAAAGCTTTGGTTGCCATATTGGAACCTTGCATCATTCTTTACGCAATTTTTGCTTGGCGCTTGTGCTGCACTTTATATTTCTAATAAGAAATCAAAAGGAACTCAACCATCGAAAAAATATGATTTCTTATCACTTGCAGCAATATTGGTGGCCTTTGTACTGATTCAAGTTCGCCTGATACCGGGTGTGCCTGATGCAATTACTCATCAACCATATATCTCTCCTTTGTATGCAGCACTTGTTGCGTTTGCACTCGCTAATGTTCCATTTAGTACATTCCTTGCGAACTTCCTTGAAATGCGTTTCTTCAAACGAGTTGCAACGCTTTCATTTGGTCTTTACTTATGGCATTACATGATTATGCAAATATGGCAGGTCAAAATGGATGATACGTATTATTACTACGGAACAATGAATTTGGGCCGTTGGGCAGATTCAACATTGCTTGTAATTCTGCTTACATGGGTATTCGCCGAAATTAGTTGGAAGTTTCTTGAGGCGCCAATTTTGCGAAAGAGTAGAGCTAATATTGAAAAACGCGAAAGAAATCAATTACCGTCTTTGTAGACGATAACGTTATTTCTTTTTCGTATTGCTAATCCTTTTGGAGGGTTAGCATCAATGAGTGCATCAACTTCTATGCGTAATTTTGCTACTTCTAGCGCCATATTTGCCATCGCTGATTCAAGTTCAATGATGCGCTTGATTCCTGCGTGATTAATACCTTCGCCAACTAAACGGCCGACCATACGAAGTGATGCAATATCGCGCAATGAATAACGACGATTTCTGCCTTCAGTACGCTCTGGTGAAACTAAACCTAAGCGATCGTATTGACGCAATGTTTGTGGGTGCAGACCAGAAAGTTCTGCTGCAACAGAGATTACATAAAGACCAATATCGTCTTTGATCTCTGAATCTTCTGGTTCTTTACTCATATCGATGCCTTAGAAATAAAGTCGGCACGCACATCAATACTTGCGGTCTCTTTCTCAAATGTTCTTAGCGCCTCTGCTGCTTTACTCTCAACGCGTTGTGGTACTTGAACTTCAACAGTGACAAGTAAATCTCCTGTTGTGGAACCTTTAGTTATTCCGCGTCCCTTAACACGAAGTACTCGCCCATTTGGAGTGCCAGGTGCAAGACGAACGGTTACATCATCGCCAGAAAGTGTAGGAACTTTGATATCTGCGCCAAGTGCTGCTTCGGTAAATGTAACTGGTAGGACGATTGTGAGGTTCTCGCTTTTGCGAGAAAAAATTGGATGAGGTTTTACATGCAACAAAATAAATAGATCTCCGGGGCCCGCTTCACCATATGCGCCTTTTCCTTTAACGCGAATCTTCGCACCATCGTTTACACCAGCTGGAACCCGAGCAGAAACATTTTGTGGCACTCCACGATCGGAGGTAAGTTTTAGTTCAAGAGTTGTTCCAAATACTGATTCGCGGAATGTAATCGTTGCCTCTGTTTGTAAATCTTGTCCTTTGCGAGGACCACGACGCCCTCCGCCACCAAAGAGATTTGCAAAAATATCTTGCGGATTTCCTCCGCCAAATAAATCGTTGAAATCTCCACCTTGAAAGTTCTGCCCTCCTTGAGGCGCTCTAAATCCACCACGTTCAAAAAGTGAACGAGCTTCATCGTATTCAGCGCGCTTTTTGGCATCAGAGAGAATCTCGTAGGCTTCCGAAACTTCCTTGAATTTTTCTTCTCGTACTGAATCACCCTTTGTTTTATCAGGGTGTAATTCACGGGCCAAAGTGCGGTATTTCTTCTTTATTTCATCCGCTTCAGCAGTTTTTGGCAGGCCAAGGACCTTATAGAAATCTTTTTCATACAGGTCTTTGGCAGCCATAATTATTCGCTTTCAGCGGGATCCGTAACTGCAACGCGCGCAGGGCGCAATATTCGTTCTTTATATTTATATCCTGGCTGCAAAATCTTTGACGCAGTTGGTACGGCAACATCAGCGGAAGTGTCATGAAGAAGTGCTTCATGTATTTGTGGATCGAATGGATCGCCTGCCGTGCCATATTTCTCTAAACCAATGCGTGACGTAATTGTGTTTAGTTGGTCAGCAACTGCTTTGAATCCACCAGTGAGTTCACCATGTTCTGAAGCACGATCAACATCGTCATGTAATGCAAGAAGTTCCGTTAGAACAGCACCAATTGCTAATTCATGAGCTAGTGCTCGATCACGTTCTACGCGTTTTCGATAATTTGAATACTCAGCTTGTAGACGTTGTAAGTCAGCAGTAAGTGCTGCAACCGGATCAATTTCTTGTTCCGGTGCAGCCTCCACTACAACTTCTGGTGTTACTTCGTCGGTAACAACTTCAGTTGAATCACTCATTACTTTTGTTCTTCAACGATCTCAGCATCTTCTACGCCATCATCACTTGGTGTGCCGTCTTCAGATGCTGCTCCAGCTGATGCATAAAGTGCAGCGCCAAGTGCTTGGCTTACAGTTGCAACTTTTTCTGTTGCAGACTTGATCATTTCGAAGTTAGCTCCACCGAGTGCGCTCTTGAGTTCAACAAGTGCTTCTTCGGTCTCTGCTTTCTTAGTTGCAGCTTCGCCTTCACTGAGTTTCTCTGCATTATCTGCAATGAACTTTTCGGTTTGATACACAAGAGAATCTCCTGCGTTGCGAATCTCTGCCTCTTCTTTACGCTGACGATCTTCCTCAGCATGTGCTTCGGCATCTTCCATCATGCGATTGATCTCATCCTTTGAAAGTGCAGAGCCACCTGTGATGGTCATGCTCTGTTCTTTTCCAGTTCCAAGATCTTTTGCAGAAACGTGAACGATTCCGTTCGCATCAATATCGAATGTAACTTCGATTTGTGGAACTCCACGAGGTGCTGGTGGAAGTCCAGTAAGTTCGAACATTCCTAATTTCTTGTTATAGGTAGCCATTTCACGCTCACCTTGGTAAGCCTGAATCTGAACAGCTGGCTGATTATCATCAGCAGTTGTAAAGATTTCGCTGCGCTTTGTAGGAATAGTTGTGTTGCGCTCGATCAACTTTGTCATAACTCCACCCTTGGTTTCGATACCAAGTGAAAGAGGTGTTACATCGAGTAGCAATACATCTTTTACTTCACCTTTGAGAACACCAGCTTGAAGTGATGCACCAACTGCAACAACTTCGTCAGGATTTACGCCTTTATTTGGCTCTTTTCCGCCAGTGAGTTCGCGGACTAGGTCTACAACTGCAGGCATGCGAGTTGATCCACCAACAAGGACAACGCTGTGAATATTTGCAATTGGGATTCCAGCATCTTTGAGAACTGCTTGGAAAGGCTTCTTGCAACGATCTAGGAGTGTTGCTGTCATTGTTTGGAACTGTGCACGTGTAATTGTTTCATCCATAAACAATGGATTCTTTTCAGAATCTACTGTTATGTATGGCAAGTTGATTGATGCAGATTGGGATGATGAAAGTTCGATCTTTGCCTTTTCAGCAGCTTCACGGATACGTTGCATCGCCATCTTATCTTTTGTTAGATCAATACCATTTTTTGAACCAAATGTTTGAACTAAGTAATCGACAAGTGCTTGATCCCAGTCATCTCCACCAAGATTGTTATCGCCATTAGTTGCTTTTACTTCTACAACTCCATCACCGATTTCTAGAAGTGAAACGTCAAAAGTTCCACCACCTAAGTCGAATACAAGAATTGTCTGCTCTTGATCGGCCTTATCAAGACCGTAAGCGAGCGCAGCAGCTGTTGGCTCGTTGATAATGCGCAAGACATTGAGGCCAGCAATTTCGCCAGCTTCTTTTGTTGCTTGACGTTGTGCATCGTTGAAGTAAGCAGGAACAGTGATAACTGCATCCGTTACTGTTTCGCCAAGATATGCCTCGGCATCGCGCTTGAGTTTTTGTAATACTCGCGCAGAAATTTCTTGTGATGTGTACTTCTTGCCATCAATATCGATAGTCCAGTTAGTACCCATGTGACGCTTGACCGAACGAATCGTGCGTTCAACATTTGTGACTGATTGACGCTTTGCAACTTCACCGACCAAGACCTCGCCATTTTTAGCAAAGGCAACGATCGATGGGGTAGTGCGAGCGCCTTCAGCATTGGCGATAACCGTTGGCTCGCCACCTTCGAGAACTGATACGCAGCTATTCGTTGTTCCTAAGTCGATTCCGACTGCTCTAGCCATTTTGTAGTGCTCCTTTTTCTTCTCTCGAGCCCAATCTGAGGTCGAGGTGCCTTGGTACCTGAGTCGATAATACTCACAAAGTTGAGTCGTGGCGACTCAGGTTTCCTATAGAAGGAACCCAGTAGGGGTGTGCTTTATTCCCGTGCCCTTTAGGATTCCTATATGAAATCGCCCAAGAATGTGAAGCGCCAATTCCCTAAAGTCTCCGAACTCGCGCCCCTGCTCAAGTTCAAAATGCCAACCATTCATCGCAAGAAAGCGCGCCTTGCTAAGGCATACACAATTTGGGATCTTCGCGCGATTGCGAAAAAGCGCACGCCTAAGGGCCCCTTTGATTACACCGATGGATCTGCCGAATCTGAATTGAGTTTAGATCGCGCTCGCGCGGCATATACAAATATTGAATTTATTCCAAATATTCTTCGCGATGTTTCAAAGGTTGATATAACTCGCGAAACTTTAGGCAAAAAATTTGAAATGCCGTTTGGTTTGGCACCAACTGGTTTTACACGCATGATGCAAACTGAAGGTGAGCGAGCAGTTGCACGCGCTGGAGAAAAATTCGGAATTCCATACACGCTTTCAACTCTTGGAACAACAACAATTGAAGATGTTGTTGCTGCAGCGCCAAATGGCGATAATTGGTTCCAGTTATATATGTGGAAAGACCGCGATGCGAGTATGGCACTCGTTGATCGTGCGAAGAAAGCTGGCGTTAATACTTTGATGCTCACAGTCGATGTTCCTGTTGCAGGTCATCGCTTGCGCGATTCTTATAATGGTCTCACTGTTCCACCATCACTTACTGTGAAAACTCTTATCAACGCAATCCCCCGTCCATATTGGTGGATGAACTTTCTTACGACTCCTGGAATTAACTTTGCTTCACTTTCAAGTTGGAACGGAACAGTTGCCGAACTTCTTGACTTCATGTTTGACCCAACAATGACATTCGAAGATTTCAAATGGATCCGTGAACAATGGGATGGCAATTTGATTATCAAGGGCGTTCAAAATTTAGAAGATGCGAAGAAAGCAGCAGAACTTGGCGCTGATGCGGTTCTACTTTCTAATCACGGCGGACGTCAAATAGATCGTGCACAAGTACCGTTGCACTTACTTGCCGATATCAAGAAAGAGTTCAAAAAAGACTATGAACTCCATATTGATACAGGAATTATGCATGGCGCAGATGTATTGGCAGCCGTTGCCCATGGTGCTCAATTCGCATACGTAGGTCGTGCATATTTGTATGGCCTCATGGCTGGTGGACAAGCCGGAGTTGAGCGAGCACTTGAGATCATGCGCACTCAGATGATTCGAAATATGAAGCTTATTGGCGTTAATTCACTCGATGAATTAGAGCCAAAACATGTCAATTTGTTGCGTAGAGACTAATTATTTCTTTGTAGCAGTTGATGCTCGCATCACCAATTGAGGCTGGAACTTAATTTGTTGGTGCGCGTGAACTTCATGCTCTTCGCACTCTGAAATCAATAATTCTGCAGCTGTGACACCAAGTTGGTACGCCGGTTGTGAAATTGAAGAGAGTGGAACTGCTGCTGAATTTCCAAATGCAATATCGTCATAACCAAGGAGTGAAACATCCTCTGGAATTCTTATTCCGGCATCGAGCAAACCGCGCATAACACCAAAGGCTAAAAGATCGTTTGCGCAAAATATTGCTGTGGGCATTTTCTTGAGAGCAAGAATCTTTTTTGCAGCATCTACACCTTGTGCGCTATTCATTAGAGGTACTCGAACGGTAGAGATATCCGCCTTCGTAACTTTTGCTGCGCGCATAACACCCGTTGTGCGATCAATAACCTGAGGAATTGTGTCAGGACCAGTTACCCAAACAATTTCTCTGTGGCCAAGTGAAGTTAGATGCTCAATGGCAATTTCTCCACCGCGCACGTCATCTACCGAAACAGAACATTGTGAAGAATTCTTCGTCTCAGTATCTAGCAAAGCAACAGAGATCCCGCGCTCTCGTAAGTTTTCGTATTGGTGACTCTTAGAATCAGAAGGTGTAATAAGTACGCCACGTACTTGTTGTTGAATTAAGACTGATAAATACTTATTTTCTTTCTCCAAGCTTTCATCCGAGTTACAAAGAAAGACTGCGTAATCACGTTTACTTGCTGCATCTTCAACACCGCGTGCAACTTCAGTAAAGAATGGGTTAGCAACATCGGTAACAACTAATCCAATTGTTCGGCTATACCCCGATCGCAATTGACGAGCAAAGCCATTGGGAACAAAGCCAAGTTCAGCAATTGTTTTTTGAACTCGTTCAAGAGTTTTAGGCGATACAACGTCAGGGCGATTGAGCACATTAGAAACAGTGCCAACTGATACACCAGCCTGCCGTGCCACATCACGCAGGTTCGCACTCATGGGGGCGATAATGCTCTTATGAATTGAATCGTGTCAATTCTTTGAGTATAGGGATGGCACTTCTCCCTTCATATTTATATTGACTCACGCTCACCCTGAAACTAATATTGGGCTTCAA
>WLDA01000045.1 GCA_009705025.1 Actinomycetota bacterium
AAAGATGCAATGGAAGCGCTCAAGATGGATTCTTCTTTTGCAACACGTAACGTAAATGAAGGATTTTCTGGCGGAGAGAAGAAGCGCCACGAAATTATGCAGCTGGAATTGCTCAAGCCAAAGATTGCAATCTTGGATGAAACAGATTCAGGACTTGACGTTGATGCACTCCGTATCGTTTCCGAGGGCGTAGTTCGCGCCAAGGAAGCAAATAATTTGGGAGTACTTCTTATTACTCACTACACACGCATATTGCGCTACATCAAGCCAGATTTCGTTCATGTTTTTGCAAATGGCAAAATTGTTGAAGAGGGCGGAGCAGAACTAGCCGAGAAACTCGAAGCTAACGGGTATGCGGAGTATGTCGGTAGCTAACCGATAGCCATGAGCGAACTCGATGTTGCGAAAATCCGTAAAGATTTCCCAATCTTTACAAGGACTATTCGTGATGGAAAAAAGTTGGTCTATCTAGATTCTGGAGCCACAAGTCAAAAGCCTCAATCGGTTATAGATGCTGAAGTAAATTTCTATTCAAAAAATAATGCCGCTGCTCACAGAGGTGCTCATCAGCTTGCTGAAGAGGCCACTGAAGCAATGGAATCAGCACGTCAGATTGTTGCCGAATTCTTAGGTGGTGAAGTAGACGAGATCGTATTTACTAAGAGTGCAACGGAAAGCTTGAATTTACTCGCATATTCCTACACTTCCCTCATCACAAAAGATGACAGCATCGTTGTAACTGAGATGGAACATCATGCGAATTTGATACCTTGGCAGCAATTAGCCGAGCGCACTGGTGCAACTCTCAAATGGTTCGAAGTAGATACTGATGGGCGCCTTGATCTTTCTTCGATTGATACAGTGATTACCGAGGATACGAAGATAGTCGCACTTACACATCAATCAAATGTCCTTGGAACAATCAATCCCTTAGAGGCAATTGTCGCCAGAGCGCATGAAGTTGGTGCTGTTGTAATTCTGGATGCATGTCAATCAGTTCCCCACATGCCTATGCACGTTGCTGATCTTAATATTGATTTCTTAGCATTTTCTGGACACAAAGCAGTGGGACCTACAGGTGTAGGTGTGTTGTGGGGGAGAAGCGAATTACTAGAGATGTTGCCACCTTTCCTATTTGGTGGATCAATGATTGAAACAGTGACAATGACAAGTGCGACATGGGCACCAGCGCCACGAAAATTTGAGGCGGGTGTGCCGAATATGGCGCAAATTGTTGGACTCGGAGCAGCGCTAAATTATTTATCAACAATTGGCATGGAGAAGATATATCGTCACGAAGTAAAACTTGGTGCTTATCTCATAGAGAGATTGAGTTCCATTGAAGGATTACGAATAGTTGGGCCGCACCACATGGAATCACGTGGCGGCACTGTCTCGTTTACATTCGGCGATATTCACCCACACGATTTAGGTCAATATTTGGATGCACAGGGTATTGCTGTTCGCACAGGCCATCACTGCGCTTGGCCCTTGACTCGTAAATTGGGTGTAGCAGCTACAACTCGCGCATCCCTATATTTCTATAATGATGAAAGTGATGTTGATGCTCTGATCGAAGGAATCATTGGCGCTAAGAAATACTTTGGACGTTCATAATGGAATTAGATGCGCTCTACCAAGAAGTTATTTTGGATCACTATAAGCATCCACAACACAAGGGATTGTTATCTACATATGACGCACAAGTTCATCATGTAAATCCAAGTTGCGGCGATGAAATAACTCTCAATATTGCTCTCAACAATGGTTCTATCTCCTCACTTTCATGGGATGGAGTTGGATGTTCGATAAGCCAGGCCAGTGTTTCAATTATGAGTGATTTAGTAATTGGCAAGAGCATCGATGAAGCCCGAGTGATTTTGGATAATTTTGTTGAACTCATGCAGAGCAAAGGTCTAAAAACTGGTGATCCAGAGATTCTCGAAGATGCTGTCTCGTTAGCTGGGGTTTCAAAATTCCCGGCTCGCATAAAATGCGCTCTTTTAGGCTGGATGGCTTACAAGGATGCAGTGCTTTCTGCATCAACCAAATAGAATATTTCTCTAACGGAGGTAATGATGAGCGCGACAATTGATGATGTTACTGAGGCAATGAAGGATGTAGTTGACCCAGAGCTAGGGATCAATGTTGTTGACCTAGGTCTTATTTATGACGTTATGGTCGATGAAACTAATATCGCAATTCTAAACATGACTCTCACATCTGCAGCGTGTCCTTTACAGGACGTAATCGAAGATCAAACTCGACAAGCTCTCGCTGGGATGACAACTGATGTGAAAATCAATTGGGTATGGATGCCACCATGGGGTCCGGACAAGATTTCCGATGACGGAAGAGAACAGCTGCGCGCTCTCGGATTTACGGTTTAGAAAATGTCAATGCATGCGGCTTGGATGACGCATCGCTCAATGACCGCGGATCCATCAGTAAAAGAACAGAAACTCAAGCCAGGGACAGTAAAGCGGATTTTCTCTTTTGCTCAACCTTATAAACGCAGCATCACATTATTTCTTATCACTGTTGTTCTCGACGCCGTATTAGTTGTCGCAACTCCATTACTACTGCGTCGATTAATAGATGATGGAGTCATCCCAAAAAATGGTCAACTAGTTACGCAACTTGCTCTTATGGTCGGGGCGCTAGCTGTTGCTGATGCGTTGATGAGCATGATTGGTCGTTGGTACTCATCGCAAATCGGTGAAGGATTAATTTATGATTTGCGAACTTTGGTCTTTGCTCATGTTCAAAAACAGTCGATAGCTTTCTTTACTAGAACTCAAACCGGCGCTCTCATATCGCGAATCAATTCTGATGTTATTGGCGCTCAACAGGCGTTCACTGCCTCTCTCTCTGGCGTCGTCAGCAATGTTGTCAGCCTCGTTTTGGTAGGCGCGACAATGTTGATTCTTAGCTGGCAAATAACTGTTGTTGCCCTCATTCTTCTTCCAATGTTCCTCATACCTACTAAGTGGGTCGGAAGGAAGTTGCAGTCTCTTACTCGTGAGTCGTTCAATTTGAATGCTCAGATGTCGAGCACGATGACAGAACGATTCAATGTGTCTGGAGCAATGCTGGTCACGCTCTATGGACAACCTGAACAAGAAAAGGAATCTTTTCGTGGCAGAGCGCGCAAGGTCGCAGATATCGGTATCACGATGGCGCTTCTCAACCGTCTATTCTTTATTGCACTTACTAGCGTTGCAGCAATAGCAACGGCATTTGCTTATGGAATTGGTGGTCATTTAGCAATATCAGGAACTGTCACGGTTGGAACTTTGCTTGCGATAACAGCGCTTTTAGCCAGACTCTACGGCCCCCTAACAGCGCTTTCTAATGTGCGCATAGAAGTAATGACTGCTTTAGTTTCATTTGAAAGAGTCTTCGAGGTTCTGGATTTACAACCGATGGTGAGCGATAAGCCTGATGCAAAAGTTCTTGATGCAAAGAACCCAAGTATTGAGTTTCGAGGAGTGGGATTTCATTATCCACGAGCTGAAGAAATTTCACTTGCCTCACTGGAATCAACTGCTAAAGCAGAAACAGTTCAAAGTGGTGAGGTACTAAAAGATCTATCTTTCATGGCGAAATCTGGAACTTTGACTGCACTTGTGGGCCCGTCGGGTGCCGGTAAGACAACAATTAGTGCTTTGTTACCGCGTCTCTATGATGTAACAGCTGGATCAATATTGATCGATGGTGACGATATTCGAGATGTGACTTTAGAGTCTTTGCGTAACTCAATAGGTGTGGTTATGCAAGATGCGCATCTATTCCACGAAACAATTGCAGAGAATCTTCGTTATGCCAAGAGCGATGCAACTGATGAAGAGATGCAGAGTGCTTGTGAAGCAGCTCAAATTTGGAAACTTATTTCTTCGCTTCCAAATGGCCTCGAAACCATGGTAGGCGAACGTGGTCACCGTTTATCTGGTGGAGAGAAACAACGCTTAGCGATTGCGCGATTATTATTGAAATCACCTTCGATTGTTGTCTTGGATGAAGCGACTGCGCACTTAGATTCAGAGAACGAACAGTTAGTACAAGATGCTCTCAAAGTTGCCCTCAAAGGCAGGACTAGCATCGTTATTGCCCATCGTCTCAGCACAGTCAGAGATGCAGACCAGATATTGGTTCTAGATAAAGGTGCAATAGTTGAACGCGGAACTCATGACGAACTAGTCACGCAGGGTGGCTTGTATTCAGATCTTTATAACAGACAAGATTTAGCGGGTACGACGAATCAGGATTCGTCCATACACGACTAGTCCTCCAAAAAATAACCATTGCAGGGCGTATGCCATATGAGGACCATCGCTTAGTTCTGGAAGTTGAGCACTTACTTGTGGCGTTAGGTTTGGAGCGGATCCACTTACAAGGTCTAAATAGAAATCTTCAGTATTTTCCCGCGATTGAGCATTTACTTCAGAGGTAATTCCACTCTTGCCTCCACCAGGAAGAGCGAAGAACGTTCCAGAAGGTAGAGAAGTTCCTAATCGAAAACGGCCAACGATGCTCACTTGTTCCGTGGGAATTGGTGGGGTGATTGGAGCGGTAGTTGCATCAGCTCCTGCTTTGACCCAACCTCTATCAACCCAGAATTTCTTTCCCTGCATATTGGTAAAGAGAGTCAGAACTTCATATCCGTACTGACCTTCAAAGTAGCGATTACGAAGCAAAATTTGTTTATCGGGACTAAATGTTCCTTCTGTCTTAATCTGACGCCATTCCAATTGCAAAGGATTTTCAATTGTTCTCGGTAGATCGATTGCAGTCATTGAAGATTGGTTAGCAATAAGTGAATTACGTTCATGTCTATCAATACCACGATGGTATTGCCACTGGGCAGCCCATAGGGTGAAAATAATGAGAAGGAGTGCGACGAGACTCTTGAGAATTCCAAGAGGTTCTCTCGTCTTTGTCATGTCGTGAGTTTAGTTTATGAAAGTGATTTTGGTTTCTTCCTCAAAACCGATGTCCCAGTTCCAATTGTCTCGCGTCCTGCATTTGCAACTACTACCGCTACATATGGCAAAAAGACCGCTCCCACGAGTGCGAACCAGCGAAATGGACTCGGCAATATAACTGTAAGAATGAAACAAAGTGTTCGTACCATCATGGAAATAAAATAGCGTTTCTGACGTGCTGCCTGATCTGCACTAAGTCCCTTGGGAGCAGAAGTGATGTCGAATATTTCATCTTCTTTAGCCATGTTTGAAGCCTAAATGGTGTGAAGAGATTATGCATCCGCTAGCTATTCGTGCCAATTCTTTGTTTACGCCTGAGTAGCCATTAGATTCAGGGCATGAGCGATACACAACACTCAATAGCGTTAGTAACTGGTGGCAATAGGGGTATCGGTCTGGCTATTGCGCGATCATTGCAAAGAAGCGGCCATGATGTAGTTATTACGTATCGTTCAGGAACTCCACCAACAGGATTCAAGAGCGTAGTTATGGATGTGACCTCTACTGAAAGCGTAGATGCGGCATTTGATGAGATTGAAAGTAAGTGGGGAATCCCGGAAGTAATCGTTGCCAATGCTGGTATCACTAAAGATGGATTAGTGATGAGAATGAGCGATGATGATTTTCAAAGTGTCATCGATGCAAATCTCACTGGCTCTTTTAGGGTTGCTCGTCGCGCAACCAAAGGTTTACTCAAACTAAAACGTGGAAGATTGATATTTATTGGATCAGTTGTTGGGGGAGTAGGTGCGCCAGGTCAGGTCAATTACTCGTCAAGCAAAGCTGGTCTTCTAGGCATGGCGCGATCTTTTGCTCGTGAATTAGGTAGTCGCGGTATCACTGCAAATGTAATTGCCCCTGGTTTTGTCGAAACTGATATGACTGCTGCTCTAGATGAGAAGCGCAGAGCCGATATCGCAGCTTCGGTACCACTAGGTAGATTTTCGACAGCAGATGAAATTGGCGATGTCGTATCCTTCATTGCTTCACCACAAGCGAGTTACATTACGGGTGCTCTTATTCCCGTTGATGGCGGATTAGGAATGGGACACTAATAATGGGAATCCTTCAAGGAAAAAGAATTTTAGTAACAGGCGTCCTAACTGATGCTTCAATTGCATTTCATATCGCGCGCATAGCCCAAGAGGAAGGCGCAACAGTAATTCTTAGTTCATACGGACGCGTTCACCGTCTGACAGAGCGAATCGCTGGTCGTCTGCCGCAACCAGCTCCTGTAATTCAATTAGATGTCACTAGTGATGAAGATTTAGCAGCGCTGCCCGATCGTGTTCGCGAACATGTCGATGGCCTTGATGGTGTTGTGCATTCAATTGGTTTCGCACCGGAAGCAGCACTTGGTGGAAATTTCCTCAATACTGCTTGGGAAGATGTAGCGGTCGCACTTCAAGTGTCAGCATTTTCGCTCAAATCTCTAACGATGGCCGCACGCCCGCTTTTCAGTGGTGGGGGTTCAGTAGTTGGACTTGATTTTGATGCACAAGTTGCATGGCCAAAATACGATTGGATGGGCGTTGCAAAAGCGGCGCTGGAATCTACATCTCGTTATTTAGCTCGTGATCTCGGTCCAGAAAATATACGCATTAATCTTGTCGCTGCTGGTCCCATTCGCACGATAGCTGCAAAATCTATTCCTGGATTTGAAGAGTTTGAAAAAGTTTGGAATGAACGATCACCACTGACATGGGATACAACTGACCCAATTCCTGCAGCCCAAGCAACGGTGGCACTGCTCTCTGATTGGTTCCCGAAGACAACTGCGGAGATTATTCACGTCGATGGCGGCCTTCATGCGATGGGTGCTTAGGCGCGAATTTCTCTATTTGGGCTCGCTCGGGTAATCTTTGCACCAGACCAGTGGCTCCGGCCGCTGCAAGAGGAGTTACCGCTCCCACCTTCTTCGCTTATAGCGATCTGGTTCGTCGGGTATGACTAAAGGATTCCATCCTTTTTCTAGCCCTTGCGGTTGCGATTTTTGTAGCGCTTGAATCACTAGAAGCGTTCGACACAACCATAAGGAGCACAAATCACAACAGAACCGCGCATCAACGATCGAATTCGCACACCTCAAATTCGTCTCATCGGTTACACGGGAGAACAAGTTGGAGTTGTAGATATCGATACAGCGCTAAAGATGGCAGATGAAGTTGGTCTCGACTTAGTTGAGATTGCACCAGATGCTAATCCGCCCGTTTGCAAGATCATGGACTTCGGAAAGTATAAGTACGAAGTTGCACAGAAGGCACGGGAAGCGCGACAGAACCAGACCCACATTGTGGTGAAGGAAGTGCGATTGACACCAAAGATTGAAACTCACGACTACGAGACCAAACGTGCTCAAGTTGAA
>WLDA01000046.1 GCA_009705025.1 Actinomycetota bacterium
CTTCGAATCGATACAGATCAAGCAGGCTTATCTGGCCACTCCCTTGTCTTCACCATTGGCCGTGGCAACGATGTGCAGATCGCGGCAATCAAAATGCTCGTTGAGCGCTTTGCTGGCATGGATATAGATGATGCTTTCAAAAATATTGGCAAAATAACTCGCGAATTATCAAGTGATAGCCAGATCCGTTGGCTCGGACCAGATACTGGCGTATTCCATATGGGAATCGGCGCCGTGCTCAATGCACTGTGGGATCTCTTTGCTAAGGCTCGCAACGTTCCATTGTGGAAACTACTTGCAGATATGAGTCCTGAGGAAATTGTTGCTGCTATTGATTTTAGATATATCAGTGATGCAATTACACCGGCAGAAGCACTTGCTATCTTGAAAAAGAGCGAAGGTGCTAAAGCTGAGAATGAAAAGATTTTGCGCGCTAAGGGTTTGCCTGCATATACAACCACTCCAGGCTGGCTTGGATATAGCGATGAGAAAATGCTCGACCTTACAAAGCAAGCAATGGCTGATGGTTTTACTCTCATTAAATATAAGTGTGGAAAATCTAAGGAAGATGACCGCCGCCGCCTAACAAAGGTGCGCGAATTAGTAGGCCCAGATTTCTCCATTGCAATTGATGCCAATCAAGTCTGGGATGTAGATACAGCTATTGATTGGGTCAACTCCCTCGCAGAATTCAAACTTCGTTGGATCGAAGAACCAACTCATCCAGAAGATGTACTTGGCCACGCCCGAATTGCGCGCGAAGTTGCCCCTACCCCTGTTGCAACAGGTGAGATGGCAAGTAATCGAATGATCTTCAAGCAACTGCTTCAATCAAATGCAATCTCTGTGATGCAAATAGATGCAACACGTGTTGCCGGAGTCAACGAAAACCTTGCAAATATTTTGATGGCAGCAAAGTTTGGTATTCCAGTATGTCCTCATGCTGGTGGAGTTGGCCTCTGCGAAATGGTTCAGCACATGGCCATGTTTGATGCCGTTGCAGTAACGGGCCATCATTCAAAGCGCATTGTTGAGTATGTCGATCACTTGCACAATCACTTCGTTGTTCCTACAAATGTTGTCAATGGTTATTACATTGCTCCAACAGAGCCTGGTGCTGGAGCAGAGATGTTTCAAGCGAGTATTGATGAATACCTATTCCCTACTGGTACTTACTGGAAGAGCGCGGTGAAAAAATGAGCGAAGATTTCAAGGGACTCAATGCAGTTGTTACAGGTGCGGGATCTGGAATTGGGCTAGCAGTTGCAGCAATGCTCAAAGCACAAGGTGCCCATGTTTTTGGCTTAGATCTAAATGAAGGCTCCATGTCATCAGTTGCGACATTTGTAAAATGCGATGTTGGAAATGATGAGGGCGTTACTGCAGCGTTCAAAGAGATTGCAGAAAAAGTTCAAGTAATTGACATAGTTATCAATAATGCAGGAATCGGTGCAATTGGTACCGTTGCAGATTCAACAAGTGAGGAATGGCTGAAAGTTCTCAATATCAACGTAGTTGGAATCAGCAGAATTACTTCGGCTGCACTTCCATTTTTGCGTAAAAGTAAGTCTGCTGCGATTGTAAATACCTGCTCTATTGCAGCAACTGCGGGTCTTCCGCTTCGCGCTGTTTATAGTGCAAGTAAAGGCGCAGTCCTATCACTCACACTTGCAATGGCTGCTGACTTTGTAAAAGAGGGAATTAGAGTCAACTGCGTAAACCCTGGCACCGCCGATACTCCATGGGTTGGCCGACTTCTTGCACAAGCTACAGATCCAGTGGCACAACGCGCAGCACTTGAAGCGCGCCAGCCAATGGGTCGACTTGTATCTGCTGATGAAGTTGCACGTGCAATTCTTTTCCTTGCTAATCCACTTCAAGCATCAACAACTGGAACTTCATTAGCTGTTGATGGCGGAATGCAAGGCTTGCGTTTACCAAAGTAATTCCCCTAACTAATTCGAGAGAAGCTAATGCCACGCAAAGTTCAACCTGTTGCTACAGGTCCAAGGCGCTCTGTTCTCTCTGATGAAACGTACGACATGGTCAAAGCAATGATTCTTACTCATGAAATTGCACCGGGTGCAAAAGTAAACATTGATGCACTCGCGTTGAAATTAGGTGTCTCTCAAACTCCTATTCGCGAAGCGCTAGCGCGTTTAGAATCTGATGGCCTGATTGCAAAAGAAGCACTCAAAGGATATTCGACAACTAATTTACTCACTGTAAAACAATTCAATGATCTCTTTCAATTTCGCTTACTAATTGAGCCTTGGGCTGCAGAGCAATCAGCACACAAAATTGATGCCGTCGGAATTGCAGCCCTGAAGGCAGAGATGCAAAGCGCGAAGACCGCCCTCAAACTCAGCGAGAGTGAACAAGTACAGGCATTTATCGAACATGATGCGCGCTTTCACTCTCTCATTACTCGTATCTCTGGAAATGAATCAGTCACTGAAGCATTTGAGCGAACACACTGCCACTTGCACTTATTTCGACTTTTCCTTGCTGCGCAAAGTCACCTCATTGATGATAAGCCTAAGGATAAATTCGTTGAAGATCTTTTCTATCGTTACTACCAAACTGGCTCTGGTCAACTCACAATCAAAGAACATGAGGCAATTAGTAGCGCAATATGTACAGGTGATGACAAGGGAGCAAAGACAGCAATGCAAAAACATATTCAATCTTCACTAGACCGATTCTCTCCAGCAGCAAAGGTGCTAAATAAATGAGCGTAATAACAGATATCGAAATCCGTGCATGCCGAGGCGGCGATGCACTCAACACACTCGATGCAGTCAGTGCCGTACAACTACCTGGTGGTTCGCGTCCTGATTTCACCGTAATCACTCTGACAACATCTGATGGAGTCAAAGGAACTTCATTTGGTTTTGGAGCACTCGATGCAAAAGCTGCTGCTGCCACAATGTCTCAAGTAAAGCCATTCTTTATTGGTCGCAGTCCACATGATGCTGCAAAGAATATGAAGGATTTCGAACTCTTTGATCGCCGATGGAATCACGTTCCGATTTATTCATACGCGCCATTTGATAACGCATGTTGGGACATTGTAGGAAAGATGGCTCACCAACCTGTTTATAAATTACTCGGCGCTGCTCGTGAAAAAGTTCCTCTTTACGTCTCTTCAATGTTTTTACCTGGTCCTGAAGATTATGCAAAACAAGCCCTTGAAGTTAAAGCAAAGGGTTATCGAGGCTACAAACTTCACCCACCAGGAGGCTTGGATTTAGATATTGCTTGCTATCGCGCAGTGCGCGAAGCAGTTGGTGATGATTTCACTTTGATGGCCGATCCCGTGATTATGGCTTCGTATGAAGATGCATTGAAGGCCGGACGCGAACTTGAGCGTCTTGGTTACAAATGGCTTGAAGAGCCACTACTCGATGTCAATCTCAACGGGCTCAAAAAACTGCGAGAAAAATTAGATATTCCAATCTGTGGCACTGAAGTCATCGCTGGTAATCATTACAGCGTCGCTCACTGCATCACCGAAGGTATCGTCGATATCGTGCGCACAGATGTTTCATGGCGCGGAGGAATTACCGCCGTTATGAAGACAGCACACTTAGCTGAGGCTCATGGTGTTCAGTGCGAACTTCACACCACTATTTATCATGGCCTAGAGCAAGTTCAGCTGCATCCATCACTTGCTATGGTCAACTGCGAATTCTTTGAAACTCTATATCCATTTGATGACTTTGAATTTGGCACTAAAAGCAAACTCAATATTGTTGATGGATATGTGATGGCACCCGTTGGTGAAGGTCTCTGCATTGAATATGACTGGGACTTCATCGACAAGCACACTGTCGAAATTCTCTAAGTTTTAGCGAGCAGGTCCGGCAACACAATTGATGAGCGGGCTTCCTTCTGTAAATCTTTTGAGTTGAGATTCAACAAGAGCTCTTCCTCGTGGTTCAAATGCTGTTGTATCTCCGCCAACGTGTGGAGAGACAACAACATTTGGCGCACTCCACAGTGCATGGCCATCAGGTAGTGGTTCAGGATCTGTTACATCTAAGCCCGCAGTGATTCGGCCAGTATGTAATTCTTTGACCAGCGCATCTGTATCGACTACTGCCCCGCGTGCAACATTGATTAGCGTTGCTCCATCTTTCATAGAAGATAATCGCTTTGAATTCATAAGATGACGAGTCTGATCAGTGAGTGGCACTATCAAAATGATGACATCCAGTGTTGGCAAAAGTGAATCAAATTCGCTCATCTTCTTTGAACCATTTGCCCCAGAGCGCGTAAATGGAATGACTTCAACACTAAAATTAGAGAGTTGTTTAGCAATTAGAGCACCGATATTTCCATAGCCAACTATTCCGACCCTTGAGTCAGCAAGTGCTGTATTGCGAGTATGAACCCATTTACCTTTTTCCTTATTCGATGCAAAGGCTGCAAATCCTCGACGTGCGGCAATTGTTAGTCCCACTGCAAGTTCAGCGGTAGAAGCATCGTGAACACCGGAGGCATTGCACAGAGTCACACCTTCTGGGAGAACTTGTAACACATCGTCATATCCAGCATTAGGCGATTGCACTACCTGCAAATTTTTCATCAATGGAATCTGCTCAATGGCAGCTTTACCACCCATATAAAGAGGTACATAAAAAGTTACTTTTTCTAGTTGGTCAGGTGTTGGGTGGACTCCATTTGTGGGCAGGTGTTCTAATCCGGCAGGAATTGCTAAATCACTCCACTGCGTCCAGATCATCTCTTCACCATCTCTGTATCGTAATGCACACTTGAATAATTAGATTGAAAAGAGAGCGGCTAATTTCGCTCCAGCTTTTTCTAAGTAGATATCGGGGTGAGATATTGCTTCTTCACTACTGACTAACTCATTGAGAGTTACACCATTTGAACCATCAGGAAACTCAACTTTTCTAGCACCAACGCAATAAGCAATATCGACTGAATTCAACTGTGCTAATTGACGAATATATCCAACGCCTTTTCCAACAAAACTTTGTTCATCTAATCGACCTTCACCTGTAATTACTAAATCTGCACCAGCGATTGCTTCGCGCAATGAAACGATTCTCGCTATCGCCTCTGCCCCACTTTCATATGTAGCGCCCCACAATGCGCGAAGACCAAAAGATGTACCACCTGCTGCCCCACTGCCAGCGCTATCTGCGCGGCCAACAACTGAAAGAAGATGAGATAAACCTTTTTCAAGTTCAGTTATTTGCTGTGGTGTTGCACCCTTTTGTGGCGCATACGTTGCTGCTGCGCCATGTGCGCCAAGGAGCGGAGACTGAACATCGACGAATGCAACAACGCCTTTTTCTGGAGGCTTTATTGCATTTGATGAATCGATAGATGCAAGATGTAAAAGTTCTCCTCCACCTTTATCAATCTCATTTCCATCTCTATCTAAGAATCGATAACCCAGTGCCATGAGTGCGCCAATTCCGCCGTCGGTACTTGCAGATCCACCAAGGGCTACAAATATTTTGCTAACACGAGAATCTTGCGCAGCGTCTGCAAGCAGAATTCCCAATTCATAGGTGTGTGCATTCATGGGATCAAGACTGGCAAGCAAAGTTATTCCACTCACCTGTGCCAGCTCTACAACTGCAATTCCTTCAGGTAAATAAAGCCAATATCCGTTACCTGCTTGTACGCGAATTGAATCAGGACGCGATTTTTCTATTGCTTCCAAACTTCCTTCGCCGCCATCGGCAAAAGGAATTTCGATAACTTCATCCGATGGGCGAATCGATAACCATCCTTGTGCAATCGCATGTGCGGCATCACTACTCGATATCGAACCCTTGAATGAGTCAGGTGCGATAACGATGCGGGCCATGTCTTATCCTCTCATGCATCTAATGTAGTTGAAATTTCAACTACTTCTACGCTATGCTCAATCAATGACACAGATGCCTGCTCTCTACATTGGTCATGGCGCTCCGATGCTTCTAGATGATGCGCTTTGGGTAAGTGAGCTGGCACAGATTTCAGCAAAAATCGAGCGACCAAAGGCAATTCTTATTGTGAGTGCGCATTGGGAATCTGAACCAATTACTTTGAGTTCACCATCGCCTAATACGCCATTGGTATATGACTTCAGCGGTTTTGATCGCAAGTTTTACGAGATGCAATACAACACTCCCGATGCAAGCGCGTTCGCTGCCAAAGTTGCAGCGTTGATGCCAACAACTGAACCAATACACCAGAGCAATCGTGGATTAGATCATGGCGCTTGGGTGCCACTTCGCGTTATGTATCCAGGTGCTGATATTCCAGTTCTACAAATGTCGATGCCAACTTCTGATCCTGGAAAACTCATTGCACTTGGAAAACGCCTACAACCACTTCGAGACGAAGGTGTTCTCATTATTGGCTCTGGTTTTATGACACACGGTCTTCGCTATCTTCGGGATTGGTCTACGGATGCCGTTGCGCCATCGTGGTCGAGTGAATTTGATACATGGGCTGCCGAAGCGCTCTCACGTGGCGATGTAGATGCACTCGCTAATTACAAAGAATTGGCACCTGGTATGCCGTATGCCCACCCAACTGTTGAGCACTTCACCCCCCTATTCATTACTTTAGGTGCAGCGAAAAGTGCTGACCAAGCACCGCAAACTTTGATTGATGGATTTTTCATGGGACTGAGTAAGCGCTCTATTCTCGTTGCATAATTTTTGCCAAGAAAAAACCCGCTAATCACTGGGATTAGCGGGTTTTTCTAATTACTTTTTAGCTGCAACCAGAAGTGTTTCCACAACCTTCGCAAACATAACAAGCACCTGACATACGCATCTTTACTCCACATGTCATACAGAGTGGGGCATCTGATGTGATTCCTGAAATCGCTTCAAGAAGTTCAGTAGATGATCCGTACTCTTGCTTTGGTGCTGCTTCAATCTTTACTTCAACTGGCTTGCTAACAACAGCAGGTGCTGCTGATTGTGCAATCGTTTCGGTTGCTGCAGTGATATCAGGTGTGTATTCACCAGTTTCGAGTGCACGTGTGCGCTCTGCTGATGTGTACAAGCCCATTGCACTGCGTGTATCAAATGGCAAGTAATCAAGGGCTAGGCGACGGAAGATGTAATCCATCATCGACTGTGCCATACGAATATCTGCATCATCTGTCATACCTGCTGGCTCAAAGCGCAAGTTTGTGAACTTCTCAACAAATGTTTCTAGTGGAACACCATA
>WLDA01000047.1 GCA_009705025.1 Actinomycetota bacterium
AAAACTAAATGCTGTGAACGCTTTTCAATCAAACCAAATGTTGCGATATCCCAAAATGCAGTTGATCCACCATTGCCAAGAATGACTTCATAACCTTCTGGCAACGAAAAGAGTGATGAGAGACCTTCGCGAACACGGTGAACAACATTTTTCACAGGCTTTTGTCTGTGTGATGTTCCAAGTATTGATGCGCCACTTTGACTCAGCGCACTCAGTGCTTCTGGGCGAATCTTTGAAGGGCCGCAACCAAAACGACCATCTTTTGGTTTGAAGTTATCTGGGATCTTTATATCGTTGCTCACGACCATAGCCTAAGGGTAGTAACGAGTGATTACCCAATTAGCGGAACTGTTATCCCGCTCATAGCGCAATCGGTCATGCAGTCTCGAGTAACGACCTTGCCAGAATTCAATTGATAGTGGAGTAACGCGATATCCGCCCCAATGCGGTGGAACAGGAACCGTTGTTCCCTCGGGCCATTTTTGCGATGCACCAACAAATCGTTGTTCAAGTTCTTCGCGCGAAGATAGTGGTGATGACTGATGACTTGCCCACGCACCAATTTGGCTCGACCATGGTCGAGTTGCAAAATAGTCAGCAGATTCTTGCGCACTTATTTTTTCTGCTGATCCGCTAATTGCTATTTGTCGCTCCATTACATACCAAGGAAATAGAAGCGCAACATTTTCGTTGAGTTCGATGGCGCGCGCTTTTCGCGAAGAGTAATTTGTAAAGAATGTGAATCCACCTTCTGAAATATCTTTGAGCAAAACTGTGCGGGTACTGATTTGATCGCCATCATCAAGAGTTGAGAGCACCATTGCATTTGCTTCTACGATTGCGGGAATCGAAGCAGCCTCTGCCAGCCACTGGGAGAATGCAACAAATGGATCATCGGGAAGTGACTCCAAGCCAGCTTCGCCATAGGAACGGCGCATTGCCCGAATGGCATCTCGGTCTAAAGGGTTTTCTTCCATGGATGTATCTAACGTCACTTTGGCCTTCGCGTCATCTTCAATTCCAAGTGGTTATGAGTACCCCGCAATTAGGTGCAGAATTAGGCTTGTACTTACGAATAAAGGAGCACAGCGTGTCTGATGATTTCAAACCAGGTCTAGAAGGTGTCATTGCTTTCGAATCAGAGATTGCTGAACCAGATAAAGAAGGTAGTGCGCTTCGCTACCGCGGCGTTGATATCGATGACTTAGTAGGTCGTGTTTCATTTGGAAACGTATGGGGATTACTTGTCGATGATGAATTCAATCCAGGTCTTCCAAATGCAGAAAAGTTTCCACTTCCAGTGCACTCAGGTGATGTTCGCGTAGATGTGCAGGCAGCAATTTCAATGCTTGCACCAGCCTGGGGATTCAAACCATTACTTGATATTGATGATGCAGAAGCACGTAGCAACTTAGCGCGCGCATCAGTCATGGTCCTTTCTTATTTAGCACAAGCTGCTCGCGGTGTTTCTGCTCCACCAGTTCCAGAATCTGAAATTGATAAAGCACATACTGTTGTAGAGCGAATGATGATTCGCTGGCGCGGAGAACCAGATCCAGCACACGTTCGCGCAATTGATGCCTACTTCGTTTCTGCTGCAGAGCACGGAATGAATGCTTCGACATTTACTGCGCGAGTAATTGCTTCAACTGGTGCTGACGTTGCTGCTGCACTCTCTGGTGCAATTGGTGCAATGTCTGGCCCACTTCATGGTGGCGCACCATCTCGTGTATTGCACATGATTGAAGAAGTAGAAAAGTCTGGCGATGCAACTGCATATGTAAAGGGCTTACTAGATCGCAAAGAGCGCTTGATGGGATTTGGTCACCGCGTATATCGCGCTGAAGATCCACGCGCTCGCACACTTCGTCGCACAGCTAAAGAATTAAATGCACCACGGTATGCAGTTGCAGAAGCGCTAGAAAAGGCAGCGCTGAAAGAACTTCACGAGCGTCAACCTGATCGAGTCCTAGAAACTAATGTTGAGTTCTGGGCAGCGATTATTTTGGATTTTGCGCAGGTTCCTTCACATCTCTTTACATCTATGTTTACCGCTGCACGTACTGCTGGCTGGTCTGCACATATTTTGGAGCAAAAGCGCACAGGACGTTTGATTCGTCCATCTGCTCGCTACGTTGGCAAGGCACCTCGCAAGCCTGAAGATGTACAGGGCTGGGATGCAACAGTGGAGCAGCTACACCGCTAATTTCTAAAGTGCTTTATCTGATTTGAAATGATTGAATCAGCCATGGCAAAAGAGGCACGCAGCATTCTCTGGTTTCGCAGAGATCTACGTATTTCTGATCATCCCGCGCTTCTTGCAGCAATTGATGCTGGCGACGAAATCATTCCTGTTTTCATTCTAGATAAATCACTTATTAAAACTGCGGGAAGCAAACGTCTCGCTTATTTAGGTCAATCATTGCGTGCACTAGATGACTCTTTAGGTGGCGCACTTCATGTCATTAGCGGTGATTACATCGATGTACTAAAAGATCTTATGAAGCGATATAACGCTACGTCCGTACATGTATCTGCAGAGTATGAACCGTATGGCGCAGCGCGCGATCAGAAATGTGAAGATGCTGGAATTCCACTTGTTCGAACAGGAAGTCCATATGCAGTTGCACCAGGACGAGTTCGCAAGCCAAGTGATGGAACTCCTTATCGCGTGTATACGCCTTTCTATAAAGCATGGTGCGCACACGGTTGGCGCAAACCTGCAATAACACCAAAAATAATTCCTGCAATAAAACCAGAGGGCTTTGCACGAGAATTTCCTGATTGGCAATTACCTACAGGCACAGTCATAACCGAAGCAGGAGAGAAAGCTGCGCTGAAAAGATTCAAGCAATTCCAAGCTAAAGCGCTCGATACTTATGATGAAGATCGGAATATGGCTGCCATCGATGGCACAAGCAAAATGAGTGCTCCATTGAAATGGGGAGAAATACATCCACGTACTTTGCTTGCAGAATTAGGCGAGAGCAAAGCCCACGATGTATTTAGAAAAGAAATTGCTTGGCGTGAGTTTTACGCCGATATTCTTTTTCATAATCCACATACAGAATCTGAGTATTACGCACCAAAGTTTGCGCAGATGCGTTATGACCAACCAGGCGAGAATTTCATTGCATGGCGTGAGGGCAAGACAGGCTACCCATTTGTAGATGCAGCGATGCGACAGTTACTTCATGAGGGATGGATGCATAATCGAACCCGCATGGTTGTCGCATCTTTTCTAGTAAAGGATCTGCATTTGGAATGGCAACATGGTGCTAATTTCTTTATGGAACACCTTGTTGATTTTGATGTTGCGTCAAACTCTCATGGTTGGCAATGGACGGCGGGATGTGGCACGGATGCATCGCCTTACTATCGAATTTTCAATCCAATCGAGCAAGGTAAGCGCTTTGATCCCAACGGTGATTACATTCGAAAATATGTACCAGAGCTTGCGCATTTATCTGCTGATGAAATTCATGAGCCTTGGCTTGCTCCAACAGCATATGAAAAAGGCTACGTAAAAAGAATTGTGGATCATGCAACTGAACGCCTTGAATCACTTGCACGTTTAGAAGAAATCAAAACTACCTAGCCCGCAAAGACTCCTATTCCTTCACGCTTTGCTTGATACATTGCTAAATCTGCCCTACGCAATAAATCTTGAGAACCATCATTTGTAATATGCCCAATGCTTACTCCAAGATTTATGGTCGCACCTTCAATAAGAAATGGATAACTAAGCGTTGCATGTAGCGCTAATGCAACATCCATTGTGTGCTCATAACTTCCAGCAATAATGACTCCAAATTCGTCCCCACCAAGTCGTGCCAAGAGTGCATCACTTGGAAGGGCTCTACTAAAGCGTCCTGCCACTTGCTGTAAAACAATGTCACCAATTTCATGTCCATGACTATCGTTTATTGGTTTGAACCCATTGAGATCGAGCAAGAGAAGGGCTCCACTTTTTTCTGCGAATAACTCAAGTTCACCTATGAGTTTGCGACGATTAGGCAGACCAGTGAGTTCATCGGTTCGAGCAAGAATTCTCTCTTCACCAATCGAGCGTGCTTCTCGAAGAGCAATAGACATTCTAAAAAAAGCCAATAGGAGTGTGGAGATTGTTGGAATAAGAATAAAACTTGGGAAATATCCAGGATTGAGTGCGACTAATGCCAAAAGAGTTGCACTGAGAAAAACTGAGATAGTGAGCAAAATCGGGTTTATATTTCTTTGAGTAGTAATTACTTCACTTGTGTGAGAAACGGATTCGGAAATCAATACAAATCCAATAATCCATCCATTATCTACAAGTGATCCAAAGCGATAACTTCCATTTACTAATTGCCAGAGAAAGAGAAAGTCTGAGAGTGCGAAGATGAGGATTCCAGAGGCCAGAAAAAGAGTGCGCGCTCCTCGTAGTTGAGTTAGAAATGCAGCACTTGTTACAGCTATAAGAAGTAGATCAGCAATTGGAAAGCAAATAGAGAAGAAAGTAGAGAGCGCGTCACCATTGAAATGGGGGAGCACAGGCTTTATTAGAAAAGCAGTGGCAAGTGCGCTTAGCCCCAGTCCAATAATGGAGGCATCCATAATCTCAAGAAAAGATAATTTCTTTTTATTGCCTGCAATGCGAGGAAGTCCAATAAGTGCAAAAGGATAAAAGAGAAGGTAAAAGGTATTTGAAATTGTCACGGAATATGTTGAAAAAGTATAAAAAGTGGAGATACTGGAAATTAGGGATCCGATTCCCCATAGGCCAAATGCAATTGAAGTACAGATAGTTGCTACTTGATTTGAGCTATCACTTTTTCTAAAAATAGATAGAACGACTAAGAAGATAATTATGTTATAGAGAAAGATTTCATTGAGCACATTGGCAGTATTGAAAACTTGACCAATAATGAAGTGAAGAAATATAAGAATAGGTGAAGAGAGCCTAAGAAATTTTTGCTCTCTCACCTACCCCAGTAAATTACGCATCTGTACCCTTAAGAATAGGGACAGCCTAAGGATTAGTAGCCTTTGCTACAGATCAGTTGAGTCATTGCGAGGCCATCTTTTACATCGCGCTGAGCATTTGTGTATTGAGCAAGTGCCTGGCCACGATAGGTCTGTTGGCGAGTAAGAGCGCGTTGGTAGGTAGTTGCACCTGATCCAGCAATTGCTTTCTCCCAAGCCTTGATAGCTTCTTTCCACTTATCAATTGTTGCCTTGTTCTTTGCAAGATTTGCTGCATCTGCTTGCACAAGTGCAAGTGCCGCCTTTGCTTTATCTAATTCACCTTGGAATTTCGGAATATCTAGCGCTGCATCCGCCATTGATTTTTGTGTTGCTGCAATTTCAACATCGAGTTGAGCAACTGTTGCATCGGTGGATGTCTTAATTTTTGGAAGGTTTGCAAGTGCTTTTGTATAAGAATTCGCTGTAGTGATGCAATCACTAGATAGCCATGTCAATTTTGAATTCTTCACTGTTGGATTCTTTGCACACTTGTAGGTGCCATTACTTGTCTTTGATGTTGCACCTGACTTTGAGCAAGGCACACCGTTGCTGATCTTTGCAGCAGCACTAGCAGGAACTGCAGTGACTACACCAGCTATTAGTAGACCAGCAATTGATGAAATAGCAATCTTGCGAAACATCTAAAACCTCCATTGATTATCTGACAATGGTAGCCAAGCCTTCCTGAGAATTGCGGGAGAAACTTGGCCATCTCGCTATGAAATTTTGTGAAATAGCCCTCTAGCGCCGTTGTCTGGCTCGAATATTGATTCCCAGTTTTCGCACAATTGGGCGGGGAAAAAATCGCGCAAAAGTACTCAGTAATAAATACTGCCAACCCGGAACACATATTGCCTTACCTGATTGGCTATCACTCCATGCTTTCTTTACAACAGCATCGGAAGTGAGCCACATAAATTCAGGAAGTGCTGACATTTTCATTTTTCCGCGTTCATGAAATTCAGTATGAGTAAATCCTGGGCACAGTGCCATAACTTTTATATTTGTTTTTGAAAGTTCAGTATGAATCGATTCGGATAACACCGTGAGATATGACTTTGAAGCACTATACGTTCCACCTGCAATCCAACTTGCGACAGATGAAACATTGATGATTGTTCCCGAATTTCTTTCTTTCATTTTAGGAAGTACTACATGCATGCAACGCATGGGAGCTCGCACCAGCACATTCAACAACTCTTCTTCGGCGACTATCGAACTCGTTGTAAACGCATACTTGATGCCAAATCCTGCGTTATTTACTAGTACTTCAATATCGTTCTGTTCCAAATATTGCTCGACAATTGCACAACCAGAATCTAAAGATAAATCTGCTTGTATTACAGCAGTTTCAACTTGGTAACTCTTTCTCAAAAACTCTGCTCGCTCAACCAGACGAGCATGATCTCGAGCAACAAGGACGATATTGAAACCTTGTGAAGCCAGTAAACGTGTAAAACTCTCACCGATGCCAGCGGTAGCCCCTGTAACTAATGCCCACTTCTTCATATTCTTACTTTACCCAATCCGTAATTCGCCAACAGCGCCTGCGGGAACAAAAGGTTTCTTAGGTCTAATAAATGGGATTAGTACATATTTATCATTTTGAAGTGGACGCTCATCTTTGTCACCTTTATTTGGCCACATAGAAAATGCGCGCTCTGCTTGCGCAGTAATAGTCAGTGATGGATTGACGCCTAAGTTTGCTGTAATTGTGGATCCATCTACTACGTGCAACGTTGGGTAGTTATACACGCGATGGTAAGGATCAATAACACCACTTTTTTCATCAGTACCGATTACGCAACCTCCAACAAAGTGTGCGGTAAATGGTGCACCAATAAGATCTCCCACATTTCCACCAGCAATGCCACCATAATTTTTAGCTATACGCTGCACAGTTTCATTTGCTGCAGGGATATATGTTGCATTTGGATGCTCAGAATCATTGCGTGATGTGAGCTTGAAGCCAAAGATTCCGCGCTTACCAATGACCTTTATTGAGGAGTCAACATTTTGCATGACAAGTGCAATCACTGTTCGCTCACTCCATTTACGAACATTCAAAATCGTTAGGAATAGCGATGGCTTTGCTAAGAATTGTTGCATCCAATGTTTGCGGCGTGCTTTAGATGTCCAACCATCAGTCATAATTGTCTGCAATAACCCCATCGAGTTACTGCCTTTTCCGTA
>WLDA01000048.1 GCA_009705025.1 Actinomycetota bacterium
GCATCAGACTTTGCGTTTCTCTTAGCTTTGCCGGTTATTGCAGGAGCGGCATTTTTGAAGTTGCCAGATTTGTTTGCACCGGAGTATAGATCTTTACTAGGGCCGATTCTCGCTGGGTCAATCGTCTCTTTCTTTGCAACATATGCCTCGGTAACATTTTTAGTAAAATGGTTTAAAACTAAAACGTTATATCCCTTTGCTATTTATTGTTTGCTTGTCGGTTTGATTTCAATTATCAGGTTTGCGTAGGGATATCATGTTTCCAGGAATTGGTACAGTAATTAATATACTTACGATTATTGGTGGTGCGTCAATCGGTGTTCTTATAGGTAACCGAATGAAGATCAAAACGCGTGACTTGCTTACAGACGTCCTCGGCCTAGTAACTTTTTTAGGTGCTGCTAGCGCCCTGATTCCACTCTGGTCGCGGCGTTATATAGATTCTTTGCCATCTGGTTGGGCATTACTAGTAGTACTCGGTTCTCTACTTCTTGGTGGTCTCATTGGTTCAGCGCTTAATCTAGAAGATCGACTAGATGGACTTGGGGAGAAATTACGTCAACGTTTTGGCGCATCCCAAGAGAGCCCCTTCGTGGAAGGATTTGTTTCTGCTTCACTTCTCTTCGCGATAGGACCACTTGCGATCCTTGGAAGTATTAGCGATGGAATGTCGACAGGTATTGATCAATTACTGCTCAAGAGCACACTCGACTTTTTTGCTGCGATGGCTTTTGCCACTTCCCTCGGTTGGGGTGTCGCAGTTTCAGCGCTACCAGTTGGTCTTTATCAAGGAGCCTGGACAGTAATTGGTCTAGCGTTAGGTAAGGTTTTAGATGGTTATCAAGTCGATGCAATGACCGTTGTAGGCGGAATCATGCTTTTGTGTATTGCATTTAGATTACTGAAAATAAAGTCCGTCGCAGTGGGAAACTTGCTACCTGCTCTAGCAATTGCGCCGTTACTCGCTCTTGCAATGCATCAGTTCATTTAGATAGTTGTCGCATCAATAACGAAGCGATATTTAACGTCACTTGAAACCGTTCTGTTATAGGCGGTATCTACGTAATCGGCTTTGATGACCTCGACATCACTGACGATATTGTGCTTACCGCAGAAATCAAGCATCTCTTGGAGTTCAGGCATTCCACCGATCATGGAACCAGCCATCGAACGTCGACCATTGAGGAGCACTCCCGGTTGCACGGCATAAGGCTCACCAGGTAATCCGATTACGACTAGCGTTCCATCCAATTTGAGCAGCTCGAGATAATCGTTGATATCTAGGCGTGCACTTACAGTATTTAGAATCAAATCAAACTGCTTGTGATGTGGTTTCAAGTTAGAGATATCTTTCGTTGAGACAAAGTGATCAGCACCCATTGCTAAAGCATCGGCCTCTTTGCTAGGGGAGTGCGAGAAAACTGTTACATCTGCGCCCATAGCGTGAGCAAATTTCACGCCCATGTGTCCAAGTCCTCCAAGACCCATTACTCCTACCTTCATGCCAGGTCCGGCCTTCCAATTCTTCAAAGGAGAGTAAAGAGTTATACCTGCACATAGAAGTGGTGCAACTCCACTTTGATCTAAATGTGATGGTACGTGGACTGCATAATCAGCATCGATAACAAACTTATTTGAATATCCACCCATCGCAACAGTCTTGCCATCGCGCTCGAGACCGTTATAGGTCCCCGTCATTCCTTCTAGACAATAATTTTGCAAACCTTTTTTGCAACTATCGCATTTACGGCAAGAGTCAACAAAAACGCCCACGCCAACAGTTTCTCCAACAGTGAAATTCTTTACTGAAGAACCAAGAGCCGTTACTGTGCCAACAATTTCATGGCCTGGAACCATAGGGAAAATCGCAGGACCCCATTCTTCGCGAACTTGATGTATATCTGAGTGACATATGCCTGCATACGAAATATCGAGAGAGATATCGTTTGGACGTAACTCACGACGGTCAAATTCGAATTTTGTAAATTCTGCAGATGCTTTCAGAACAGCAAGGCCACGAGTTTTCATTATCTCTCCCTAATTAGAGTGTGAATGGTAGCGGTTCAGTAGAAGTATGTGCAGCGCGAGAACCGCGTGCCGTAACACGTCTCATATGGTGGCGGCGACATAGAACTTCGTATGCAATTTCGGCCCCCGTTGCGACATCTCCAACAACTACTTGTTCTCCCTCAACAACCATTACGCCGCCGGAAGTACGCGCATTATGTGTAGCACGTGCGCCACACCAGCACAGAGCCTCAACTTGTAATGTATGTACGCGATCAGCCAATTCAACAAGACGAGCCGAACCTGGAAAAAGTGATGTGCGAAAATCGGTGAGGATACCGAAAGCAAAAACATCAATGCTCAATCCATCAACTATCTTGGCTAACTGATCGATTTGCGCGCTCTCATAAAATTGCGCTTCATCGCAAATAATGTAATCAATTCGTTCGCCAATTGAAAGATGGTCGACTACATAGCGGTGAATATCCAAGTCGGGATCAACTTCGATAGCGGGACTTTGTAATCCAAGACGAGAAGAGATAACTCCAGAGCCAGCTCTATCTTTTGATGTAAATATTAAGCCTGTACGACCTCTACTTTGGTGGTTATGTGCGGTCTGTAAGGCAAGAGTGGATTTTCCACTGTCCATGGTGCCGCAGTAATAGATGAGTTCAGCCACGGGCGTATCTTGCCACGGAATCTAAAGAATGCCTCGAGCAGCAAGTTCTGCCTGAAGTCGGGGAATCAATGCCATGGCCATATCGACAGATATGTGCGATGCGTCCCTGTAGGCAACTACTCCATCAACAATTGCAGGACAGTAACTTGAGCAGAGCCACGGATTTGGATTTACTACATCAAATCCTCTCGTGACCCTCACTGGTGTCTTCTGTGTCGAATCACATGAGGAACTTTTTCGTGATGCGAGACAGGAAGGAATATCGCGTTGTGGGTGAGGAGTATCTGAAATATAGATCAACTTTGCTGAACTTTTTGATAATTGTGAGAGTAATTTCCGTTGTCCATCGCTCCACCACAGAGAACGGTTTGGATAATTTGCTGGGGGATTGAAGTACTCAAAACTACTAGTTATTACAGCTAAAGGCTTAAGTTCTGTAATACGGGCAATTGAGTTCTCACGCCATTTCTTGCAATGCACCATCTTGAATGCACCTTGATCAGATCTGGGTGAATCAACTGCTGGACAGGCTGATTTTGTGAGCGAGATTAGTCTAATTCCGTTTTTAGTAGCTAATTCGTTGAGTGCTGGAAACCATTGCGCAGCATGTGAATCACCATATAGGACGACAATTTTTTTGCTTTTCACATCGCCGTAGGTGCAATAACCCGACTTAGTCTCACCGTAATTCACATGACATCCATCGCCATATACGCCAGGTTTCTTCATAACTTGCGATAACGAGAATTTTGTAGTTGTTGCACCGCGAATCGAAATCTCATCAGATGATGTAAGAGTTATTCCCACGGCCAATAGTGCAGAGATGAGAGTGGCAGCTAGGGCACCTTCATAAATTCTGCGAGGTGAAAGTTCCTTGTGACGTAAAGGTTGTTCGACAAATCGATGAGTGAGATGGGCCAGAAGAATCGTAAGAGCGATGCATCCGAAACGTTCACTTATGTGAAGTGGGCGACCAAGAACGGCACTTGGAATTACCAATGCAGGCCAATGCCAAAGATAGAGAGGGTAGGAGATGGCTCCAAGCCATTGCGAAACTCGATTATTACTCAAGTCATTGAACATTGGAGGCCAGATATTTATTGAAGCGATAAGGAGAACAGTTGCTAAAACTGGAAGTAGAGCCTTCCACCCTGGGAACGCAGTATTTTCATCAAATCTAAACGATGAAAAAAGAATTCCCATAAAAGCCAACCAAGGAATAATCCGTGATCGGAGAAGTGTTTGTGGAACGAAGAGCAAGAGCGCACCGAATCCCAATTCCCATGCACGAGTGGGTAGACCATAAAAGGCCCAGATTGGAGAAGTTTGTGTTTGGTAGATAGAAAATATGAGTGAGAAAACAGTTACTGCGCTAATGCCGACAATGAGATAGATCCTTTTACCCAATTTTGCTAAAGCAAGAATGAATATTGGCCAGACCAAGTAGAACTGCTCTTCAACAGCAAGTGACCAATAATGAATCACAGGTGAGGGCGTTGCATTCAAGTTTTGATAATCGTTTTGCCACCATGCAAAGAGATAGTTGGAAACATAGAGGGAGGCAGCTATGAGATCTTTTCCAAGATTCACGCGAGTTATGGATGGAAGCAATATCCAAGATACGACTGCTGTTGCAATTAGGACAAATGCAGAAGTGGGTAGAAGTCTTTTTATACGTCGCTGATAAAAGGCAGCAAGGTTGAGGTGATCGTCGCGTTCGATTTCTCTTAGAATCAGACCTGTAATTAGATAGCCCGAGATGACATAAAAGATATCTACCCCGATGAAGCCACCCGGCATAAGTCGTGCGTGAAATAGTGTTACAAGGATTGCTGCAAGCGCTCGAAGCCCTTGTATCTGAGAAATACGCATTTTTACGAACTCATCAGTGAGTGAATAGCAATGTGCGGATATAGAGAAGAAATACGTTCGCGACCGCCTAGGGAAGAAATTTCTATAACCGTTGCTATACCCGTAACAATTCCACCACAGGCGGCGATAAGTTCGATTGCAGCGCACATGGTTCCACCGGTGGCAAGAACATCATCAACTAAGAGAACTTCTTGACCAGGCGCTATTGCATCGATGTGAATTTCTATAGTTGCTTCGCCATACTCGAGGGCGTAGCTCTGTGCATGTGTTGTATATGGAAGTTTTCCGCTTTTTCGAATTGGAACGAAACCACGTTGTAAGTGTGAAGCAATTGTTGAAGCGAAGATGAAACCACGAGCCTCTATTCCCGCGATGCACGCCGTAGGCGATGCAAAAACTGCAAGTGCTTTCGTGATCTCATGCAGCGCCTGGCCATCTGCGAGCATTGGGGTTATATCTTTGAATAACACTCCTGGCTTCGGATAGTCAGGAATGGTGCGAATCAAATCGAGCGCCTTCTCAATACTCACGAAGCCACCGCCGTAACTTTTCTCGAGAAGTCTTGTGTCCGAACGGGGACTTGAACCCCGAATCCCTTGCGAGAACTAGCACCTCAAGCTAGCGCGTCTGCCAATTCCGCCACCCGGACGAGTGCGGGCTAACGATAGCAACGAGAGCGCGTTAGGTGCAAAAGATGGACCGGACAAGAGAGAATAAGCAGATGATGAGCCAACAAGAGCGCGAAGAACTTGAACTTGAAACCGTTCGCATTTGCCAAGAATTGATTCGATTTCCCAGCGTCAATTATGGCGATGGTAAGGGCGATGAAAAAGATATTGCGAATTATGTAGTTGCTTCGTTAGCGGAAGTTGGAATCAAATCACGTATTTATGAATCTGCTCCCGGGCGTTGCAATGTTATTGCAGACATCGAAGGAGCAGATGATTCTCGACCAGCATTGGTTTTACATGGACATCTAGATGTTGTTCCGGCAAATGCTGACGATTGGTCTGTAGATCCATTCGCAGCAGTTATCAAAGATGGAATGATCTGGGGCCGCGGAGCGGTAGATATGAAAAATATGGATGCAATGATGCTTGCAACAGTACGTTCTTGGGCGCGACGCGGTTATGTACCACCGCGCAGAATCGTTCTGGCTTTTTTCGCTGATGAAGAGGCAGGAAGTCTTTTTGGTTCACGATGGATGGTTGCCAATCATCCTGAAGTCTTTGCAGGATGTTCGGAGGCGATTTCAGAAGTTGGTGGATTTTCGGTAACAGTCGGGGATAACAAGCGTCTTTACTTTGTAGAAACCGCCGAAAAGGGAATTCACTGGATGAGACTTACCGCTTCAGGTCGCGCAGGTCACGGTTCCATGATTAATCCGGAGAATGCACTGACACGATTAGCCGAAGCAGTTTCAAAAATTGGAAATTTTGAATGGCCACAACGCTATTCAAAAACTGTCAAAGAATTGTTTACTAGAGTCGCAAAGGTAACTGGCAAACCGTATAACGAGAATGATTTGCGTCCTTTGCTCGTGGAATTAGGTAGTACCTCTCGAATGATTGGTGCCACTCTTCAAAACACTGCGAATCCTTCAATGTTGCAAGCTGGCTATAAAGCAAACGTTATTCCTCAGACAGCAACAGCCGTAGTTGACGGCCGTTTTATTCCTGGATACGAAGATGAACTCAATGCAACTATCCGTGAGTTAGTTGGGCCAAATATTGAAGTTGAAACAATAACTCGCGATATCGCTTTGGAGAGTGATTTTTCTGGTCCTCTCGTGGATGCAATGTGTGCAGCACTTGTCAGCGAAGATCCAGAAGGTCTTCCAGTCCCATATTTGATGAGTGGTGGAACTGATAACAAAGCACTTTCGGAGTTGGGAATTATCGGTTACGGATTCTCACCGCTCAAGCTTTCTCCAGATTTGGATTTCATGGCCCTATTTCATGGAGTCGATGAACGTGTTGAAATTGAAGGATTGCACTTTGGAGTCCGCGTGCTTTCTCACTTTTTGGAAAATTGTTAGAGAGCTGAAATGTCGTTGAGAGCTTCTCGAACAATGTCTGGAAGAGTGATTTGTTCGGTTGTTAGAGCGCCACGTAATTGCGCACCTGTTCTAGCGCCAATGATTGCACTTGTAACGCCTGGTGCATCTCGTACCCATGAGAGTGCAACTTCTAAAGGCGAATATCCAAGACCCTGAGCCGCAACACAGACAGCGTCGACGATTCGAGATGATCGTTCATCTAAATAGGGATCAATAAAATGTGCAAAGTGTGGGGAAGCACCACGTGAATCACTTGGAGTCCCATTGCGATATTTCCCTGATAAAACACCGCGACCCAGTGGAGACCACGCCAGAAAGCCAACGCCAAGTTGCGATGCGCTCTCTAGTACTTCTTCTTCCACCGTTCTATTGAGTAGAGAATATTCATTTTGCATTGTCGCAATGGGTGCTTTCATCGAATGTGATTCCTGAAGAGTAATTGCTCGTGCGCTCTGCCAGCCGGAATAGTTTGAAATACCTACGTAGCGCGCTTTACCGGATGTGTACGCAAAATCGAGAGC
>WLDA01000049.1 GCA_009705025.1 Actinomycetota bacterium
CAAAGTTCGCAACCAATACATTTTTCTAAACCATCTTCATGGCGATTGAGTTGATGGCGTCCATGAAAGCGCTCTGCTGTTGGCTCTTTTACTTCTGGATACTGAACGGTGTTGACTATCTTGTTCATCGTGATGAAGGTGACCCAGAATCCTTTGAGCTGATCGAAGAAGCCCTTTGGCCCGTTCTGTACAACCTGTGAATATTCAACATCGTTGACACTAATTTCGCGTGGTGCGATTGGTTCGATCTGATCAGGCATGATCGCCACCTTTCTGTGACACATTGATGGAGCTGATTTGTGAAGGTAATTCCGGAACAGCAAATGAAGGTTGAGCCGATGGTGTTACAGGCATATTTTTCTTCTTGTTCTTTGCATTTTCAAAGAGAATATTTATAGCCATAATAATAATTACCACACCAACGGCAAATGACACGATGACAATTCGTGACGCGCCTTGCATTGATAGAACGCGAAGTGTCGCAACGACAAGAATCCAAAGAATTGAGACTGGAATCAGAACCTTCCAACCGAATTGCATGAATTGGTCGTAACGAAGTCGTGGCAATGTGCCGCGAAGCCATACGAAGATAAAGAAGAAAAATAGAACTTTTAGGAAGAACCAAATCAATGTGAACCAACCACCGAGCCAAGATTCTGTAAAGCCAAGCCCTGGAAGTGCGTGATAACCACCAAGGAATAGCGTTGTAGCAAGTGCTGATACCGCGATGATGTTTACGTACTCTGCCAAGAAGAAGAGTGCGAATTTTAGTGATGAGTACTCAGTATGGAAACCGCCAACGAGTTCGCCTTCTGCTTCTGCTAAATCGAAAGGCGCACGGTTTGTTTCGCCAACCATTGAGATGCAATAAATAACAAATGAAGGGAAAAGAACTACGGCATACCACCACTTACCTTGCGCTGCGACAATGTCAGATGTTGACATGGAGCCTGAGTAAATAAAGACGGCAACAAGTGAGAGTCCCATAGCAATTTCATAAGAAATAACTTGAGCACTTGATCGCAATCCTCCAAGAAGTGGGTAGGTCGAACCTGAAGCCCAACCTGCGAGAACGATTCCGTAAACACCAACTGATGCAATTGCTAATACATAAAGGACGCCAACTGGAATATCTGTGAGTTGCATAGCTGTCTTATGACCAAACAGGCTTACTTCACCTGTCATTGGAATAACCGCAAAGGCCATAAAACATGTTGTTGCGCTAATTATTGGGGCAAGAATGAAAACAACTTTATCTGCAGCAGCAGGGATCAGATCCTCTTTGAGTGCGAGCTTTACGCCATCGGCGAGTGCTTGAATCAGTCCGAATTTACCAACACGGTTTGGACCAACGCGTTGCTGCATACGAGCAACAATTCGACGCTCACCCCATACAGACATAATTGTTAGAACAACGCAAACAATAAATACGAGTGCTGCTTTTACAAGAATGATCCAGCCTGGATCTGCTCCAATTAGCTCTGCTGTGGACTTCATGCTTTTGCCACCTTTACTACTGCTCCGTGTGCGACACCAAGTTGTGAAAGTAATTCTGATCCACGTGAATTACGTGGCGCCCATACGGCATCGTCATGAATTTCCTCAACGAGTGCTGGCAAAGTTACAGAACCTAGTTGTGTTGAAATAGTTAGACGATCTCCATCTTTTACACCCAATGAATCTGCGCGCTTTGGTGAAATAACAGCAACTGTGCGCCTTGAAGTTGCAGCAAGATTTTCTTCTCCTGCTTGTAATGTACCTAAATCAAGTAAGCGTCGCCAAGAAGTAATGATTGCTTGATCTGGCAAAAGTGAAGGCGTTGCTGCAGCTGAAACATTATTCAGAGCGCTCTTTGCGCCATCCCAGCGTCCAAGTGAAGCGATCTCTTTTGCCGCAGCTGTAACAGTTGCGAGAGAAATAGTGCGACCCATTTCATCAGCAATCATTGAAAGGATTCGAAGATCGCTGCGATTGTGAGTATCGGCAACTGCTGCATCAAATGCGCGTGGGCGACCTTCCCAGTTCAGGAATGAACCACTCTTCTCAGTTACTGCAGCAACTGGCAAAACAACATTTGCTCGCGCTGTCACGGCACTTGGTGCAATTTCAAGACTGACAACAAAAGCCTTTTCGAGTGCAGCTAATGTTTGGGCGCTTTCTGCATTATCAAGTGGATCGACTCCACCAACAACTAATGCACCAATTGACCCACTATTTACTGCAGCAATAATTTGTGTTGCATTCAATCCATTCTCTGCTGGAAGAGATTGTGCTGACCACGCTGCTGCAATATCTACTCGGGCCGCTGCATCACTTACTGGTCGACCACCAGGTAATAGGTTTCCGATTGCGCCAGCTTCTAATGCTCCTCGTTCACCTGCGCGACGAGGAATCCATGCAATCTTTGCACCACTTGATTGTGCAAGTGTTGCGACCGCACTTAGTAATCCAGCACTCTCTGCTGCGCGCTCTCCAACAAGAATGACTGATTTGTTAGTCAGAGTTTGTGAACTCAGGGCGTTCGCTTCAGCGCCTGGTGCAACCTTTATAAAATTACCTTTGAGTTTTTCAACTCCGATTGAAAGCTTTGTTGCAATCGCTGTCACCTTGAGTGCACGTTTACGAAATGCCTTGTTGAGGCGTAAGAAAACAATTGGGGATTCTTCTTCTGGCTCAAATGCAACTAGTAGTACTTGATCTGCAAGATCAATATCGCGATACGTAGTTGTTGAACCGACAACATGGGCTGCAAGGAATTCGCGTTCTTCATCTGATGAAAGACGAGCGCGGAAATCAATATCGTTTGTGCCAAGTGCTAAACGTGCAAACTTTGAATAACCATATGCATCTTCATATGTTGCGCGGCCACCAACTAGGACGGCGCTCTTATTCGCCGCTAAACCTGCAGCTGCTGCAGCGAGTGCTACTGGCCATGATGCTTCAACTAAAACTCCATCGGCATTGCGAACCATAGGAGTAGTGAGGCGATCAAGCGCTGTTACATATTTGAATGCCCAACGACCTTTATCGCAATTCCATTCTTCATTGACGGATGCATCATCACCAGCAAGTCGACGAAGTGTTTTTCCACGACGAACATCGGTACGCATATCGCAACCAGATGCACAGTGTTCACATGCTGATGGAGTTGAAACTAAATCGAATGGACGTGCGCGGAATCGATATGAAGCGCCAGTAAGTGCGCCTACCGGACAAATCTGAACAGCATTTCCAGAGAAATACGATTCAAATGGTTGATTCTCATAAATTCCCACTTGCTGCAATGCGCCACGTTCATTCAATGTAATAAATGGATCACTAGCAATCTGCTCTGAGAAACGAGTACAACGTGCACAAAGAACGCAGCGTTCACGATCTAGCAATACCTGGGATGAAATATTGATTGGCTTTTGGAATGTGCGCTTTACGCCTTCAAAACGAGTTTCGCCTTGGCCCGTGCTCATTGCTTGATTCTGCAATGGACATTCGCCACCTTTATCGCACACTGGGCAATCAAGTGGGTGATTTACAAGTAGAAGCTCCATAACACCGCGTTGAGCTTTTTCTGCAACAGCTGATGTTAATTGCGTTTTTACGATCATTCCTGGTTCAACAGGAATTGTGCATGATGCTTGTGGCTTTGGAAATGCGCGACCATTAATTTCAATATCAACTAAACATTGGCGACATGCACCAACTGGATCAAGAAGTGGGTGATCGCAAAAACGTGGAATCTGAATTCCGAGTTTTTCCGCTGCGCGAATAACAAGAGTTCCTTTTGGAACGCTAACTTCAAAGCCATCAATGACCAGACTGATCATCTCTACTTCTTGCATCGTTGTCATTTGCTCGCTCCTTCAAAAAGAGTCGAAGCAACTGGATCAAATGGGCAAGCGCCAAGAGTTAGGTGGGCAATATATTCTTCGCGGAAATATTTGATTGAAGAAGTAATTGGACTAGTTGCGCCATCACCGAGTGCGCAAAATGATCGTCCCATGATGTTGTCGCAAAGGTCGAGCAACTTAGCAAGATCTGCTTCAGTTCCTTTTCCATTCTCTAAATCACGAAGAATCTGCACTAGCCACCAGGTGCCTTCACGACATGGTGTGCACTTTCCACATGATTCGTGCTTATAAAATTCAGTCCAACGCAATACTGCTCGAACTACACATGTTGTTTCATCAAAAATTTGTAGCGCTTTAGTTCCAAGCATTGACCCTGCAGCAGATACACCTTCGTAATCAAGTGGAACATCTAAATGTTCGGCAGTGAAAAGTGGAGTTGATGAACCACCAGGTGTCCAAAACTTAAGTGAGTGACCATTACGTATTCCACCCGAGAGTTCCAAAATTTCGCGCAATGTAATTCCAAGTGGGGCTTCAAATTGTCCAGGATTTTTCACGTGACCAGAGAGTGAATAAAGAGTGGTTCCTTTGCTCTTTTCAGTACCCATTGCTTGATACCACTCTGCGCCATTTTCAATAATTGCTGGCACAGATGCAATTGATTCAACATTGTTTACAACAGTTGGTCGTGCATATAAACCTGCAATTGCTGGAAATGGTGGGCGCAAACGTGGTTGACCGCGGAAACCTTCGAGTGAATCTAGGAGCGCAGTTTCTTCTCCACAAATATATGCACCAGCGCCTACGTGTAAAACTAATTCGATTCCGTTGCCAAGGTGTCCGGCTTTGTATGCATCTTCGATTGCTTGATTGAGGCGACGTACAACATGTGTAACTTCACCGCGAATATAAATAAATGCATGCTTAGCGCGAATCGCATGGCTTGCAATGATGCAACCTTCAATTAGAACGTGTGGGTTTGCAAGGAGCAAAGGCGTATCTTTGCAAGTACCTGGCTCAGATTCATCTGCGTTGACAACTAGATAATGTTCTTTGTTATCACCTTGTGGGATAAATCCCCATTTCATTCCAGTTGGGAAACCTGCACCACCACGTCCGCGTAATCCGGAATCTTTTACTAATTGAATAACGGCATCAGGATCCATCGCTAATGCTTTTTTAGAAGCTTTGTATCCGCCATTGCGAGTGTATGCCTCAATTGTGAATGAATCTTTTTCATCCCAATGTGCGGATAGAACGGGAGCAAGTTTTGTCATTATTTGCCCTCTTTCGAAAGTTTCAAACCAAGAAGTGTTGGAGTTCCAGCTTGTAGACCTTCATTAGCTTTTCCATCATTGATGCCAGCGAGAACTGCTGATGCTTCTTTCCATGTACCAAGTTTGTTTGGTCCACGAGTTGGTGCAGGTGGATTTCCTGCGCGCATGCCATCGACTAAATCTTTTGCAGATTGCACAGTCTGGTTGTCGTAGAACTCCCAGTTGGCCATAACGACAGGTGCGTAATCACAGGCTGCATTACATTCGATATGTTCTAGTGAAACTTTTCCATCAGCAGTAACGCCATCATTTTCAATACCGAGGTGATCTTTGAGGCCTGCAAATATTGCATCTCCGCCCATAACGGCGCACAAAGTATTTGTACACACACCAACGTGATAGTCACCGACTGGCTTGCGCTTGTATTGGGTGTAGAAAGTGGATACAGCGGTTACTTCTGCAGTTTCTAACTCAAGTAATTTTGCAATTAGTTCAATACCCTCATTTGTTACATACCCATCAAGTGATTGCACGTAGTGCAACAAAGGCATGATTGCAGAACGTGAACGTGGGTAGCGCTTGATGATTGAGTCCATCGTTGCTAAATCTTTATCTGTAAATGCCATTAGCGGTCAACGCCTCCCATCACAGGATCAATTGATGCAACTGCGCCAATAATGTCGGCAACCATGCTGCCTTCACACATTGCAGAAGTTGATTGCAAATTATTGAAAGATGGTTCGCGGAAGTGAACACGGAATGGACGAGTTCCACCATCGGATACAACGTGTGCACCAAGTTCGCCACGTGGAGATTCGATTGCTGTGTAGACCTGACCAGCTGGAACGCGGAAACCTTCAGTAACTAATTTAAAGTGATGGATTAGTGATTCCATTGAAGTGCCCATGATGTCTCGAATGTGATCAAGTGAGTTTCCAAGTCCATCGCCACCGAGTGCAAGTTGCGCTGGCCACGCAATTTTCTTATCTGCAACCATTACTGGTGCACCTTCAAGTTTTTCAAGCTTATCTACAGCTTGTTCGATAATGCGAAGTGATTGCTCTAGTTCGTTTACACGAATCAAGAAACGTCCATACACATCGCATGTATCAGCTGTTACAACATCGAAGTTGTAATTTTCGTATCCACAATATGGTTGCATCTTGCGAAGATCCCAAGGCAAACCAGTTGAGCGAAGTACGGGACCTGTAACGCCAAGTGTTGTTGCGCCAGCAAGGTCTAAGTAGCCAATTCCTTCAGTGCGCTTCATCCAAATTGAATTACCAACAAGCAAGTTCTCGTTATCTTTGAATGAATGGCGAAGGTCTTTTACTGTTGCACGAATCTTTGCGAGTGCGCCAGCTGGTAAATCTTGTTGGACTCCCCCTGGGCGGATATATGCCATATTCATGCGAAGACCAGAGATAAGTTCGAAAATATCAAGGACTTTTTCGCGTTCGCGGAAACAGAAAATCATTGGTGAAAGTGCGCCAAGTTCTAGTGCGCCAGTACCGAGTGCAACCATATGTGAAGAGATTCGATTGAGTTCCATCATCAACACACGGATGACACTTGCGCGCTCTGGCACATCATTAGTAATTCCGAGCAACTTTTCAACGCCTAAGCAATATGCAGCCTCATTGAATAGTGGTGATAAGTAATCCATACGAGTTACGAATGTGACACCTTGTGTCCAATTTCGATACTCGATATTTTTTTCGATACCTGTATGCAGATAACCAATTCCGCATCGAACTTCTGTAACTGTTTCGCCTTCGAGTTCGAGTACTAGGCGAAGCACTCCGTGAGTGGAAGGGTGTTGTGGTCCCATATTGACGACAACACGTTCTTCTTTTGCTTGTCCAATTTCTGTAACTAGTGAATCCCAATCTCCGCC
>WLDA01000005.1 GCA_009705025.1 Actinomycetota bacterium
AAAACTGGCTGCCCGACGCGGTAATCCTTATTGATTCCACCACAAGCATTTGTCAAAATTACTATTTTGCAACCTGCTTTTACTGCAGTGCGAACACTATGGACTACGGGTTCAATTCCTTTTCCTTCATAGAGATGGGTACGACCAAGAAATACGAGTGCGCAAATTTTCTTTGAGCCATCATGAATTTCGTATGAGCGAACTTTGCCAGAGTGACCTTCTACGGCAGGTGGCAAGAATCCTGTGATTTCATCTGCATCGCATTCGTAGGCGGGTGCTCCAAGGGCATCTACTGCGCTAACCCAACCTGAACCCATGACGAGTGCAATATCGTGGGATGCAATTCCTGTGCGCTTAGCTATTTCATCTGCAGCGACTTGGGCAGCAGCAAGGGGATCCTTGTAAAGAAGTTCTGTATTACTCATGCCTCAATAATGTCACAGAGACGCGTACCACTGGCAACGGTGTCGCCAATTACCGCTGTGAGATCTGTGATGATGCCATCTTTGTGAGCAACAAGTGGTTGTTCCATCTTCATTGCTTCAAGAACAATCACGAGATCGCCCATCTTCACGCTTTGACCAACTTCAACGGCAATTTTAACAACTGTGCCTTGCATCGGACTCTTGAGTGAATTACCTGCTGCTGCCCCAGAGAGTGATTGCTTTGCTCGGTGACGTTTTACAACAGGTGCAGGAGCATGAACTATTACATCAAATCGTTTTCCATTTACTTCGGCTACTAATTGTTGTGGCGCCATATGAGTTTGAGGTGCAAGCTCTACCCCAACATAGGCAGGAATATCGTTTACGAATTCATTTTCAATATAACTTGTGTAGATACTGAATTTTTCTGTAAAAGCACTATCTTCAAGAATTGCACGGTGAAATGTCAGAGCAGTAGCAAGACCATCTATTTTGAACTCTGCTAGTGCGCGACGGGCACGTTCAATCGCCTCTTTGCGAGTAGCACCTGTGACAATCAGCTTTGCGAGAAGTGAATCAAAGTTTCCACCAATAATGTCGCCATTTCTAAAGCCAGCATCCACGCGAACACCTGGGCCAGTTGGAATTTCCCATTGTGTAATGCGTCCTGGTGCAGGTAAGAATGAACGACCGGGATCTTCGCCGTTGATTCTAAATTCAAGGGAATGTCCGCGTATAACAGGATCATCGAAACCGAGAGATTCACCCATGGCAATTCTAAATTGCTCACGAACTAAATCAATTCCTGTAACTTCTTCACTAACTGGGTGCTCTACTTGAAGGCGCGTATTTACTTCAAGAAATGAAATCGTTCCATCTAAACCAATAAGAAATTCGCATGTGCCTGCACCTATATATCCGGCTTCTTTCATAATCGCTTTACTAGATCGATATAACTCTTCATTCTGAGCATCAGTTAGAAATGGGGCAGGTGCTTCTTCTACTAATTTTTGGTGGCGACGCTGCAAGGAGCAATCACGGGTACTAATAACAACTGCATGTCCGTGCTTATCGACTAATACTTGAGTTTCAACGTGACGAGGTTTATCTAAATATCGTTCAACGAAACATTCACCGCGACCAAAGCCAGATATCGCCTCACGAACAGCGGATGCAAATAGCTCTGGAATCTCCTCCATAGTTCGTGCAACTTTGAGGCCACGACCACCACCGCCATGTGCCGCCTTGATTGCAACCGGCAAGCCATGTTCTTTAGCAAAAGCTGTAACTTCTTCATGACCCTCAACTGGATCTTTTGTTCCCGCAACAAGTGGTGCGCCAGCTTTAGCCGCAATTTTGCGAGCAGAAACTTTATCGCCCAGTGCGCGGATTGCTGCAGGGGGAGGTCCGATCCAAATTAAACCTGCATCGATAACAGCTTGTGCAAAGTTCGCATTTTCAGAGAGGAAGCCATAACCAGGGTGAACAGAATCAGCACCTGATTTCTTAGCGACTTCAATTATTTTCTCAATATTCAAATAAGTTTGTGTTGCAGTAATGCCGTCGAGTGAGAATGCATAATCCGCACTTTGAGCATGCAATGAGTTGCGGTCTTCTTGAGAATAGACGGCAACGCTTTCTAGACCATGGTCTTTACATGCGCGAATAACACGCAATGCAATTTCACCTCTATTGGCTATGAGTACGCGCTTCATACCATTTCCTTTACTTCTGGCCACGAATAGCCGAGTTGGTTCATTGCTTTGCGCAAGAATGGCATAGAAATTCCAACTACGTTTGTGTAATCACCTTCGATGGATGGAATAAATGGAGAACTAAATCCATCCAAGGTAAAACCACCGGCAACATGGAGTGGTTCACCAGATGCAACGTAGTCATCAATTTCATCATCAGTCATATCGGAAAAAGTAACTTTTGTTGTAACACGATCGGATATCTCAATATTTTTGGCTGTATCAATTACACAGTGGCCAGTATGCAAAAATCCAGAATTACCGCGCACGCGTGATGCACGCTCTTTTGCAATTGCAGGTTCTCCAGGTTTTCCAAGTGATTCTCCTTCGAATTCAAAAGTGGAATCACAGCCAATAATTATTGCTGGGTAATCAATTTGATCACGAATTGTGTGAGCCTTTGTTATCGCAAGGGCAATCACCATATCGGAAGGAGAGAGTGAGTTGAAAAATGGTGTTTCTTCATCAACATGGCTGACCATAATTTTTGGTTTCAATCCTGCGGACTCCAACAAACGTCGCCTGGATGCAGATTGAGATGCGAGAACAACTGTTGGCATTTATGAATTTTTCCTTGCACCAAAAGTAATTTGATGTGGCAGAGGTTGACGTAATTGAGGTAAACCAAAGACGCTTCGCTTAATTACTGGCTCTAGCTTCTCAGGTGGATTCGCTGTGATTGCCTCACGAATCGCTTCCAATTCTTGTGGAGTCGGATTTCCAGTTGTAACTGTAAATTTCATCAGAGTGGGATATTTCCATGTTTGCGCGCGGGTAATGAATCTCGCTTTGTCTTTAGAGTTCTAAATGCCTTGGTTATATATGCACGAGATTGATTTGGCTCGATAACAGTGTCGATAATTCCTCGTTCAGCTGCAAGATAAGGATTAGCAAGTGTTTCGTTATATTCCTCAACTAATTCGGCACGCTTCTTCTCGGGATCTTTCGCTTCGCTCAATTCGCCACGGTAAAGAATATTTACCGCACCTTGTGCGCCCATCACTGCAATTTCTGCAGTTGGCCATGCAAAGTTAATATCGCTTCCTAAGTACTTGGAGCCCATAACAATAAATGCACCGCCATATGCTTTTCGAGTAATAAGTGTGACAAGTGGAACTGAGGCTTCAGCGTAGGCATAAAGCAATTTTGCTCCTCGGCGAATAATGCCGTTCCATTCCTGTTCTGTTCCTGGCAAGAAACCAGGCACATCCACGAGAGTAAGAATAGGAATATTGAATGCATCGCAGAAACGTACAAATCGTGCTGCTTTTTCACTTGAATTTATATCGAGTGTTCCAGCTAGTTGCTGCGGCTGGTTAGCAATTATTCCTACTGATTGGCCTTCAATTCGGCCAAAACCAACAATGATGTTTGGTGCGTAGAGAGCGTGCACTTCTAGGAATTCACCTTCATCAAGTAATGCGGTGATGAGAACTTTCATATCGTATGGCTGATTAGTGCTATCTGGAATGAGAGTATCTAATGCAATATCGGATGCTTTCTTTTCCAGAAGTTCAGTAGGAGGAAGTTGTGGAACTCCATCCATATTATTACTAGGTAAATAAGAAAGTAGAGCTTTTACATAGTCGATTGCATCTTCTTCACTCTCAGCTAAGTAATGAGAATTACCTGTACGCGTGTTATGTGTGAGAGCGCCACCAAGTTCTTCCATGCCAACATCTTCGCCAGTCACAGTCTTGATTACATCTGGACCAGTAATAAACATATGTGACGTTTCATTGACCATAACCGTAAAGTCAGTGAGCGCGGGTGAGTAAGCAGAACCACCTGCGCATGGCCCAAGAACTAATGAAATTTGCGGAATAACTCCAGAGGAGCGTGTATTAAGGCGAAATATTTTTCCGTAACCGCCGAGGGATGCAACTCCTTCTTGGATGCGCGCTCCACCTGAATCATTGATGCCAATCAAAGGAATTCCACTCTTGAGTGCAAATTCTGCAATCTTTACGATCTTTTCTGCATGAACTTCACCAAGGCTTCCACCCATAATTGTGAAATCTTGTGAATACAAAGCAATAGGTCGACCATCAACCGTTGCGGTTCCAATTACAACACCATCACCATAAGGACGGTTCTTTTCCATTCCAAATTTTGTTGATCGGTGGCGAGCGAATTCATCAATTTCAGTAAATGAATCTTCATCAACGAGTGCGCTAATTCGCTCGCGGGCCGTCATCTTGCCTTTTGCATGTTGCTTCTCAACTGCGCGTGCTGAACCAGCGTGTACAGCCTCTTCTACGCGTGCGCGCAAATCTTCAATTTTTCCTGCAGTTGTATGGAGATCGCTCATACCCCTACGGTACTAGGCGTGAGCAATGAAGTGCTAAGAACTCCACTCGATGAAGCGGAGATCAATTCAAAAATTACGCCGTACTGGCGGGTAAGCGTGGTCGAACTCACTGGGTCAACACAGAACGATTTGCTGCAACTTGTTGAGTCAAATATTGCATTAGATGGTCAAGTAATAGTTACTGAATTTCAAAGTAACGGACGTGGAAGATTAGATAGAACTTTCGAAGCACCCGCAAAGAGTGCACTTCTTTTTTCTTTTTATATTAAGCCACGAAAACAAAAAAGTGAGTGGGGTTTCATTCCTCTGATTGCTGGGTTGAGTCTTGTTCGTGCAATCTCGACAATAGATACTGCGATGAACGTTTCCTTGAAATGGCCTAACGATTTGCTCATTAATGAAAAGAAGTGTGCTGGAATTATTGCTCAAACAACTACTGAAGGAATAGTTCTTGGAATTGGTCTCAATGTTTCGATGACATCAGAGGAGTTACCAGTTCCAACCGCAACCTCACTCGCTATTGAGGGATCAAAATTTGTTGAACGAAACTCACTTCTTTCGCAAGTTCTAAATATATTTGCAGAGCTCTTCGAAGCCTGGGAAGAAGGATTTGAACTGTTGAGCGAATATTCTGATGTGAGCAGCACAATAGGCAAAAAAGTTCGAGTTGAACTCCCGGGTGGAGAAAATCTTGAGGGAACAGTTGCTCGTATTTCACCTACCGGGGAACTTGTACTCGATGATGGAAGACATGTCAGCGCTGGCGATGTGATTCATCTACGATAACGCTCGTGAAAAACTCTTTTCCTACTGTTGGGGTCATTGGTGCTGGTCAACTAGCGCGCATGATGGTGGCGCCTGCTACTGCTTTAGGAATTGATTTGCTTCTACTCGCAGCCGATGAAAAAGATTCTGCGGCACAAATTACAAATTCAGTAGTCGGGGATTTTCGTGATTTAGAAACAGTCCGTGAGTTTGCGAAAAAATGTGATGTGATTACCTTTGAACATGAACTAATTCCATTAGCAATTGTCAAATCTCTAGAAAATGATGGAGTAGTTGTGCGTCCTAGTTCTGCCTCATTTATCTATTCACAGAATAAAGCTGTGATGCGAGATTTTCTCAAAGATTTTCCTGCACCTAAATGGCAAGTTATTTCTAAAGCAGAGGATGTAAAGCAATTCCCAGTAATTGCCAAAGCAATTTCAGGTGGTTATGACGGTAGGGGAGTCTGGAAAGTAATTTCGATAGATCAGCTTGAAGAAATATTGGACGAAACGAATCAATTGCTCATAGAAGAGCTCATCGACTTCGATATTGAAATTGCAGTGATGGTGGCTCGTTCACCACACGGTCAGGCAACTACATGGACGCCAACTCAGACGGTTCAAAAAGATGGCATATGTACGATGACCATTACTCCAGCACCTGATCTTTCGGAAGATCTAAGTCGGAAAGCGCAAAAATTGGCTCTAGATATTGCAGCCCATGTTGGAGTTGTTGGTGTTATGGCTGTTGAAATGTTTGTCCGTGGCGATGACCTTTATGTAAACGAACTTGCAATGCGTCCCCACAACTCAGGCCACTGGACAATTGATGGTGCAAAGACTTCACAATTCGAACAGCATCTAAGAGCAGTTCTTGATTTACCGCTAGGTGATCCTTCTATGACAGCGCGCAATGTTGTAATGGGAAATATTCTAGGTGGAGAAAAAGAAGATATGTATCGCCCATATTTACATTTGATGGCGCGTAACCCTAATCTTAAGTTCCACCACTATAGAAAAGAGGTGAAACCAGGGCGCAAGATTGGCCACATTAACGCTTTAGGCGATCATCTCGTAGAATTACGTGCAGATGTGGAACATGCCTTGGCCTATATGAGTGGAGAGATTGATGAGTGATGTAGCAATCATCATGGGATCAGATTCTGATTGGCCAGTTATGGAAGATGCAGCAAAGGTTCTTGATTCCCTTGGCATCTCATATAGCGCTGAAGTTGTTTCAGCTCATCGCATGCCACTTGAAATGGTTGAGTTTGCACAAGGTGCTGCAAGTAAAGGATTTAAAGTAATTATTGCTGGTGCTGGTGGTGCTGCTCATCTTCCAGGAATGGTCGCATCCCTTACTGCACTCCCAGTTATTGGTGTTCCAGTTGCTCTCAAAAATCTTGATGGAATGGATTCACTTCTCTCTATCGTGCAAATGCCCGCAGGTGTACCCGTTGCAACTGTTGGAGTTGGCAACGCAAAGAATGCAGCACTCTTAGCAGCTCGAATTCTTGGTATTAGCGATAAGGATATTTCATCGAAAGTTAGCAAGGCATTAGAAGATTTAAACTCTGAGGCAAAAGCAAAAGGTGCCAGCTTGAGTGCAAAGCGAAATCAGAAGACTGGTTTTTGATTTATTTCTTTCGATACTCAATAGCAGGACAACGATCCATTATTGCAATAAGACCAGCATCTATTGCTCTTGCAACCGCTTCGTGATCAATAACATCTAACTGAAGCCACACCGCTTTTGCACCAATATCAATCGCTTCATCAACGACCTTGCCAACCAACTTAGAATTCACAAAGCAATCAACAACATCCACCGGAGTTGGAATCTCCGCAAGAGTTTTGTATCCAACTTCACCATGAACTATCTCTGCTCTTGGATATACAGGAATAACTCGATGACCTTTATCTTGCAAGAGTTTTGAGACTCCATATGCGGCACGATCAGGATTGTTTCCAAGGCCGACTACTGCCCATGTTTTCATCGCAAGTACTGCATCAATATCTTCTTGCGAATTAATCGGTGCGCCCCAATGCGTGAACTCGCCATCCTGCACTACGCCACTTGTCACGATCAAGCATATTTCGACCGTCGATAAGGAATTTGGATTTTACGAGTTGGCCAATTACAGCAGGATCAAGCTCTCGGTATTCCTTCCATTCAGTCAAGTGCAAAATCGCATCTGCATCTTTGACTGCAACTTTTACATCCTCTTCGAATGCAAGAGTCGGGAAACGCTTTCGCGCAGGTTCAATTCCTTTAGGGTCATGTACAACAACTTTTGCACCAGCGGCATGGAGTTGAGCAGCGATATCTAACGCTGGGGAATCGCGAACATCATCACTATCTGGTTTGAAAGTTGCGCCAAGTACCGCAATTTTATATTTAGTAAGGTCTTCAGATAAGTCAGCGCGTACAACATCGATAACTCGCTGGCGAGCACGCAGATTGATTTGGTCAATCTCTCGAAGGAACTCAAGTGCTTGCTTAGCGCCTAACTCTTCTGCGCGAGCCATGAATGCACGAATATCTTTAGGAAGGCAACCTCCACCAAAACCAATTCCTGCTTGCAAGAATCTATTTCCGATGCGAGGGTCATATCCAATCGCCTTAGCAAGCACGGTTACATCGCCACCTGCTGCTTCACAAACCTCAGCCATTGCATTGATAAATGAAATCTTTGTCGCAAGAAATGAGTTTGCTGCAACTTTTACGAGCTCAGCAGTAGGAAGATCTGCGCGAATCCACGGTGTTCCAAGTGCAATAACTGGTGCATAGACTTCTTTGAGTATTGTCTCTGCACGATCATTTACTACGCCAACTACAAGTCGATTTGGAGTGAGAGTATCTTCAACTGCAAATCCTTCACGCAAAAATTCTGGATTCCATGCAAGGTCTGCATTAGGTGCGCTTATTGCTAATTGGTCACGCAGCATCTGTGCTGTTCCAACTGGGACAGTTGATTTACCAACAACTAATGATCCACTTTTCAAATATGGCGCTATAGCCGCAACGGATGCTTTTACATATGTTAGATCTGCAGCGAGCCCATCTTTACTCTGTGGCGTTCCTACGCAAATGAAATGAACATCGGCATCTGCTACCGCGGAAAAATCTGTTGTAAAACTAAGTCTTCCTGTCTTTATTTCACTAGCAAGAAGTGTGTCTAAACCCGGTTCATAGAATGGAAGTTCGCCACGTGAGAGCTGGGCAATCTTTTGTGCATCCGTATCGACGCCAACAACCGTGAAACCAAGTGAGGACATACAAGCTGCATGTGTTGCACCTAAATATCCTGTACCAACGACAGAGAGCTTGAGAGTCATATCGTCAGTCTATCTATTTGAGCGCGCCACAAGGATCTTCATCGGCTGTTCGTGTCTTGAATTTATCAACGATAGTTACTTTAGGAGTAGCAGATGAAGTAGCCGATGGTGATGGTGTGACCTCGTCAACAATCGGTAAATCATCGCGAAGTCTTTGAAATAGCTCTGGAGCAAGGACAGAATCCCATGTAACAACAGAACCTAGACCAGGCACTCGTGCATTGGCATTTCCTAGTGGAATTGTTAGCGTGCGAACTTTACCCGGAGAAAGATTCTTCAACTGCTTTGCAAGAGTTAGCAAATCATCTTGATTCAGTGTTGAGTCCGTCTTTAAGCTTGCGATTGTCGCATTGAAAAAATTGACCATTTTTATTGGGTTGAGAAGAACTCCAGTACTTGTTGCTTTACGTAGCACAGCACTCATAAATTGTTGCTGACGTTGCATTCGCCCGAGGTCACCCATTCCATCAAAATCTCGGGTGCGAACATATTTTAGAGATTCAATTCCATTGAGCGTATGTACTCCAGCTGGGAGCACAAGGTGACTATTTGGATCATCAATATCTCGCTTAGTACACACTTGAATTCCACCGATTGCATCTACGATGCCAGCAAATCCTGCAAAACTGACTTCGATGTAGTGATCAATTTTAAGATTAGATTTCGCTTCAAAAGTTTGTATTAGTAATGGTGCGCCACCCCATGCAAAGGCAGCATTTATTTTGGCTTGCGTGGCACCAATTTGTGATTTTCCGTCCATGCTCGCGTGTGCAGGAACAGTTACGAGTGAATCTCGCGGGATTGAAATAATCATTGCTTTATCGCGGGCTTTACTAATATGAACGAGAAGCATCGTGTCTGATCGAGCACCTGCAGCTGTTTTCGTACTACCTACGCGCAATAATTTTTGTTGCTCTTTTGTCAATCCTTCTCGAGTATCAGAACCCACTAAGAGATAATTGAGAGCCTTAGATGTTTTTTCGGGGCGAGACTTCAACCCACTAAATACATCTATACGATCGATAGCTCCGCTGACTTGACCAAGTGCAAGCCATGAGAAAGTTGAAAGGAGAATGATGCCCACGGAGAGTGAGGTAATTATCCGAATCGGTCGCGTCGCTTTCACAGGGAGAGCGTACTTGGACGATACGGTGGAGGGGTTATGACGACATCAGCAAATGAGTTATATGGCTCACCGAAGCGCCAGATATCTATCATTCTGCCAGTTCTCAATGAAGCAGATCATCTTGAAGAGTCAATTCATTCGATACTTTCACAGGACTACTCAGGAGATATCGAAATAATTCTTGCCGTTGGGCCATCACATGATGGAACAGAAAAAATTGCACATGATCTCGCAAGAAATAATCCACAGATTGTCATTGTAGATAACCCAAGCGGACGTACCGCTAGTGCTCTAAATCTTGCAATAGCAGCCACCAAGTATTCAATCATTGTTCGAGTCGATGGCCATTCACAGATACCTAAGAATTATCTGACTCTTGTTTCATCAATCCTTGAAGAAACAGGAGCAGTAAATGTTGGTGGAGTTATGGATGCGCAAGGTCGTACTCTTTTCGAACGAGGTGTCGCACGTGCAATGAAGAGCGCACTTGGTGTCGGTGCTTCACGCTTTCATACCGGCGGTGCTGCAGGAGAGGTGGACACTGTTTATCTTGGAGCATTTAGAAAAGAAGCATTACTTGCAGCTGGCGGCTTTGATGAAAGATTTACGCGAGCACAAGATTGGGAGCTAAATTTTAGGTTACGAAGTGCTGGAGGAATAATCTATTTCGACCCTCGCCTTGTTGTTACGTACAGGCCTCGCCCTACAGTGATGGCGCTTGCGAAACAATATTTTAATTATGGACGTTGGCGCAGAGTTGTTTCACGCACTCATCAAGGAACAATAAGTTATCGCTATCTTGCGCCCCCAATTGCAGTTCTTGGAAGTGCGCTTTCAATTCTGATGAGTTTATTGCTATCAACAATCTTTATTATTCCGCTCGCGATTTACCTGACCTTTATTTTGCTTGCATCATTTCGAATTGCTCGTTCTCTGGGAGAGATCATCTGCATGCCACTTATTTTGCTGACGATGCATATGTCATGGGGCATGGGATTCATTACTTCACCTAAATCACTTGCCCCTAAGGCCAAGTAATACATATCTAATTGCCTCGCTGAGGTAACCTTTCATCTATGAGCGCCCCACTTCAAGTCTACGAACCGTTCCGTGCGGGACTTCCGCCACTCGGTCGTTATTGGAAGTCACTGTGGGCACGTCGAACTTTTATTTCTCAATATTCGAAATCTGAATTACGGGAGCAACATTTTGATTCAGTCTTTGGGCAGTTATGGCTAGTTCTCAACCCTCTATTGCTCTCTGCAGTCTATTTTTTATTGATAGTTATCATTGGTGGAAGCAGTGATTCAACTCGCTATGGTCACCTCACTGCGAGCCTTTTTCTATTTTATTTAGTAAGTAATAGCCTCACCGGCGGCGTCAAATCTGTTACAGCTGGACAACGCCTAATTCTCAACACTGCATTCCCACGCATCATGCTTCCAATTTCGGCGACAATAATTGCGCTCTTCAAATTCTTGCCCACACTCTTCGTTTTTCTCGTCATGAGAACGATCATCGGCCTTCCATTTGGATGGGAGATGCTCTGGGCGATCCCAGTATTTTTCATTGCGCTACTTTTTTCATTGGGAGTCGCAATCACAATCTCATGTGTGAATGTCTACTTCCGCGATATCGCGAGTTTCCTACCGTATATGACGCGAACGCTGCTCTATCTTTCACCGATACTTTATGAAGCTTCAAGTTTGTCGCCAAAATTGCGTGCTTTAGAAGTTTTTAATCCTCTGTTTCCTATTTTGGATTCTTGGTCTCAAGCAGTAGTCCATTCACAAGTTCCCTCAACAGCTAGTTTGCTGCAAGGTCTTGCTTGGGCGTTGGGGATTTTCTTTATTGGAACATATTTCTTCCTTTCTAGGGAGCGTGAATTTGCCGTCCGTCTCTAACGCACCATTAGCGACTAATGAAGTTGCGGTCTCAGTTCGCAATCTTGGTCTTACATATACAACTGCAATCGATCGCAGACCAACACTAAAAGCGCGTTTAAAAAGCTTTGGTGGAAAACAAACAAGAACTATTCGAGCACTCGATGAAGTAAATCTCGATGTTGAGTATGGCCAAGTATTAGGAGTAATCGGCACTAACGGTGCTGGAAAATCTTCACTAATGCGCGTCATTGCTGGAATATTGCCACCATCACAAGGGCGCGTTGAAGTCTATGGAAGCGTGAGCACACTCCTTGCTTTAGGAGTTGGATTCAATCCTGCTATGTCAGGTCGAGACAATGTTTTTCTTGGAGGACTTGCAGCTGGCATGAGTCGCGAACAGATTGAAGAACATTTCGAAGAAATTGCAGATTTCTCTGAGTTGGGTGAAGCAATAGATTCTCCGATGCGTACCTATTCATCTGGAATGTATGCTCGCTTAGCTTTTTCGGTTGCAGCAACAGTTCGCCCAGACATTCTCATCGTCGATGAAGCACTGAGTACTGGAGATGCAAAGTTTAAAGAGAAAAGCTTCAACAGAATAAAGGAATTACGCAGTGATGATCGCGCACTTATTTTAGTAAGTCATGCAATGGGTACGTTACGCGAGGTTTGTAATGATGTCGCGTGGTTACACAAGGGCAAGCTAATCCAGCGCGGTGAGCCAAATACCGTAATTGATGCGTATCAAGAGTTTCTTCATGTCGGAAAGAGCGCAGCTGTCGATGAGGATCTCTAAGAGCCTTATAGCAATTCTTTTTCTTCAACTATTTATTCCGCAAGCCCATGCAAATGAAATTCCTACTTCATTTTCGTTTCAAGGTTCTGGCTATGGCCATGGTGTTGGCATGAGTCAAATAGGTGCACGAGCGATGGCTCTCGCTGGCGAAAGTCCACTTTCAATTCTTAGGTATTACTACTCTGGTGTTGAAATTGAATCATTACCTGATACACAAACGCTTCGAGTAAATATCGGACACTTACTCAAAAACATAAAACTAGGAACGTCAACACCTAATTCAACAATAAGCGCATTTATTTCAAATGATAAAGCTGTAGCGCAGTTGCCATCTAAGAGTTCATTTTCATTTTCAATTTCAGGTTCTCAAATTTCACTAATGTCAGTCACAGGCAAAAAAAGTCACGTGATAACTCGTAACAGAGAATTCACAATCAGATGGAGTGGCGAAAGTGCGACTGTTTCAGTAACAGATACAAAAGGAACCATGAAATATAGATATGGTCAGATTCAATTGAAGTCAGTGCGTACTAAAGATGGAAAATATTTCATAGAAGCCACCAACTCATTGCGCCTTCATGATGAATATTTATATGGAATTGGCGAAGTGCCGTCATCCTGGCCTGCTGCCGCGCTACAGGCACAAGCGATTGCTTCCCGCACATATGCATTGAGCAAGGCTGGAGTTATAAAGAGCGCATGCGATTGCAATCTATACGGTTCAATTTCTGATCAAAGTTTTATTGGTTATGCCAAAGAGAGCGAACCGCTTTATGGAAAATTATGGAGGGAAGCCGTAGACGCAACCATGTCGAGTGAATCCACTGGCCTTGCAATCACAATGCAAGGTGAGCCAATAACTTCATATTTCACATCTTCTACAGGTGGCCAAACTGAATCAGCAATAAACGCTTGGGGCAGTGATCGCCAATTTGCTCTCAGCGTTCCTGATTCTTCAAGTGCCGATATCACCCTCAATCCCCGCTATGCACAATGGAATCGTGTGGTTTCTCAAGAAGTTATTGCTTTAGCATTTCTACTTCCCGATGTAGCAACGTTAGAAATTGTGAGTAGAAATTCAACTGGAACAGTTGGGATGATCAAAGCAGTTTCGAGTGCAGGAGTTGAAGTTGTTTTACGAGGTGAAACTTTTAGAAGTCGAACAAAGATTCCATCTGCTTGGTTTGAATTAGTCAGCGTGCAGAACTGAGTTGAGTCCACCCCAAGAACCGGTACGCAGAATTACTTCCAGGCAACCATCTTGAGAGTTTCGACGAAACAATAAATTATTAGCACCAGAGAGAGTCCCAGCTTTCACAATCTCGCCATCAGGAAGTCGAACTTTGGCTGCAGCAGTGATGTATGTACCTGCTTCGATGACGCAGTTTTCTCCAAGTGAAATTCCAAGCCCTGAGTTAGCCCCAAGCAAACATTTCTTTCCTATTGAAATTACTTGTTTTCCGCCACCGCTAAGTGTGCCCATAATTGATGCACCGCCACCGATATCGCTGCCATCATCGACTACAACTCCAGCTGAAATACGTCCTTCAACCATAGAAGTTCCCAGTGTTCCTGCGTTGAAGTTTACAAATCCTTCATGCATCACAGTTGTGCCGTGTGCAAGATGTGCGCCAAGTCGAACCCGATCTGCATCCGCAATTCGCACACCACTTGGAATAACGTAATCAACCATGCGTGGGAATTTATCGATTCCAAATACATTCACATTGCCATATGCAGCTTTGAGTTTTGCGCGAGTTAGCTCAAAACCATCCACAGCGCACGGACCATATGAAGTCCACACGACATTGTTGAGAATTCCAAAAATTCCATCGAGGTTTAGGCCATGTGGTTTTACAAGGCGATGTGAGAGTAAATGGAGTCGAAGATATGCATCACTTACATTTGCTGGAGCTTTATCTAAATCAATCTCAATACTTACAAGTTCTTTTGAAACTCCGCGAATCGCATCAATGCCAACTAGCGCTTGTAGATCGGATGGAACTGCAGAAAGGCCACCAAGAGTTGGTAGCGGAAACCATGTATCGAGAACGACTCCACCGGCAATTGTCGCTATTCCGTGGCCTGATGCTTGCATACTCATAAGCCAAGCCTAACCCCTATTCTTCTTCTCATGCGTATCGCCGTCTTTTGCTCCTCATCACCGACTATCGATAACAAATATGTCGAGCTGGCATATGAACTGGGTGCGGCCATTGGTGAAAAGAATTGGGAACTCGTCACAGGTGGCGGTCATATTTCAATGATGGGAGCAGTGGCGCGCGGTGCTAGAGAGAAGTCAGGAAAGACTATTGGCGTAATTCCACAAGCACTAGTCGATATTGAATTTGCGGATCACGATAGCGATGAATTACATATCGTCGAAACTATGGGTGAGCGAAAGGCAATGATTACAGATATTTCAGAAGCCTTTATAACCTTGCCGGGTGGGGCGGGAACTCTTGAAGAATTCTTTGAAATTTGGGTTGGCCGGTATTTGAAATTTCATAATAAGCCAGTAATTATCTTAGATCCTTTTGGCTTGTACTCACCGCTACATGAATTGATTAATCATCTTGAATCTGAAAACTTTATAAAGCCAGGAATGCGCGAACTCGTAACATGGTGCACAACTGTTGAGCAAGCTATTGCAGCGTGTGCATAGATGAATAACTCACTAGCCATTACCGTCAAACTTCCCGTCTCAATCGATACAGCATGGGCTGCAATTCAAGATTGGGAATCACAAAGTAATTGGATGTTGCTCACTAAAGTCTGGGTCACATCGCAAATCAGAGAAGGTATCGGTACGGAAATTGAAGCATTCACCGGACTTATTCCGAGTAAGAAATTTTTTGGGATAATGGATTCAATGCGCGTTACGCAATGGAATCCGCCGCACTCTTGTGAAGTTTTGCATACAGGAAAAATAATTAAGGGCACGGGTCTATTTCGACTTGAAGAGATCAATGAGAAAGAAACACTTTTCCATTGGTCAGAGATTGTGATTGCACCGCGAGCGCTCTTCTTGCTCACCCTTCCAGGCTTGTATCTCGGCGTAAGAATCTCTTTGAGCAGGTTTGCACGAGCCCTTGTAGGAACTGGCACACCAGGCGAGTAATCTCATCCATTATGAGCCAATCCCAAAGCGTTGCGCAGGCACTTGCCTCGCTACCTGAGGAAGAGCGCATCATTTTGACAATGCACTTTATGAAGTCAATGTCGGCGCAAGAGATTGCGACCATGCTGGGAGTACCAGAGCGCTCTGTAAGCGCCCTCATAATCAGCGGTAAAGGGCGAATCAGCCTGATTCTTGGCCTGAAGTAAGCACGATTTCGCGCCAGCACTCATTATGCGAGATACTTCTCCTCTTATACCCATGCTTTCTACGTAGCGCTTGTGAGCGCGCGAAGTGAGCCAACTAAGGAGTGACCAGATGGCTGCCATGAAACCCCGCACTGGCGATGGACCCATGGAAGTTACTAAAGAGGCTCGATCCCTCGTCATGCGAATTCCACTAGAAGGTGGCGGACGCTTAGTTGTTGAAATGAATGCTGAAGAAGCAAATAATCTCAGCGCAGCGCTTCATGCAGCTGTTGCACTCATCAAAAAATAGAGCATAGCTTTTAGCGCTATGAACGATGTTTTTGCACAATCCGCACCGATAACTGTTGAAAGTGCTGTGCGCTCGCACGCAATTGCTCTCTCATTTTCAAAAAATGAAAACGATGAATTTCTAATTGAAGGTCCATCACAATTAGTTTCTCAAATTGCAAAACACTTCGAGGTAATTCTCCTTGATGAACTAACATTTTTTTCACCCACTGGTAAAGCAGGAGAACTTTTTGAAATTCCGGTGAGTGCAACGGATTCAGAAACAGAGCGAATCTATCTTGTTGGCTTGGGAGATAAGAGCCTTGCCTCCATCAGACTTGCAGCGGCTGCAGTTGGTCGAAAAGTTCGCGGTAAAAATATTCAAGTCTTTGCAGCCTGCACTGATGGTGTCGATGAGTTACATGCTTTTGCTGTTTCACTGACTCTAGGTTCATATGTATGGAATCTAAAATCCGATAAAGAGATAAAATCTCCGACTTTTTTTATCGCAACTAATGATCAAGAAACTCTCGATGATGCAGTTGTAATTG
>WLDA01000050.1 GCA_009705025.1 Actinomycetota bacterium
CGACTTCAATGCGGAGCGATACCTCTGCCTTGTAAAGATCACAACCGATGATGGCATTGTCGGTTGGGGCGAATCTATTACTCAATTCAAAGAAGCCAATGCTGCAACAGCTGCGCTAATCAATGGACTAGCTGAATTTGTTATCGGTAAAGATCCATTAGATAACGGTGCAATCTGGCGCGCAATCAAAGAGCGATACTGGTGGTACGGATACCGCGGCGGCCTTGCTGCATACGCGCTATCTGCAATAGATATTGCACTCTGGGATATAAAAGGAAAAGCTCTTAATACAAGTTTGCTCCAATTACTTGGTGGCGCAGTGCATGAAAAACTTCCTGTCATTGCTTCAGGGCACGCGCACGATGAATCAATTCCGAAGATGGCTGATCAAGCACAAGAGTGGCTCAGTACAGGCATGCAAGGAATGAAAGTTGGATTTGGTAAAAGAGGAAATGCTCACCTTGGTTACGAACATGATCGAGATGTTGAATATGTAAAACAGATGCGTAATGCAATTGGTCCGGACAAAATGCTCATGATTGATATGGGATATGCAATCAAATGGGATGTTGCAACTGCAGTAAAGCGCGTACAAGCATTTGATGAATACAACATTGATTGGATTGAAGAGCCACTTGGTGCTTGGGATCCAGAGGGTTATCGCACACTTCGTGATAAAACAAAATGTTTGATTGCATATGGTGAGCGTGAATGGAATGTTGATGGATTTGATCAAATTCTTGCAACTGGAACATGTGATGTATTTGGAATCGATCCAGGACGCGCGGAAGGTGTAACCGGTTTTGTAAAAGCAGTTGCTCGAATCGAATCACATCGTCGCCAAGCAAATGCTCACGCATGGTCTTCAGCAATTGTCTCTGCTGCTAGTTTGGCAGTGAGCTTTAGTTCATTGGCCTTCAAACTCTTTGAATTCAAGCCACTACGCAACCCAATGCAACATGAGCTTGTTTCAGAGCCTTTTGAACAAAAAGATGGCTGGATTTACCCACCATCAGATAAACCAGGACTAGGTATTGAAATAAACGAAGATGTTGTAAATCGCTACCGCCAAAGTTTCTAAACTATTTTTTGTGCGGTGCTGATTTTCTAATTGCTGGACGTTGCCCATCAAAGCGGATAGGTAGCCCTGGAATCTTGCCGATAACACTCTGGCTATCTGGGTAATCGAGCAACATATTCATCGCTTGTGCTTGCGGGTCACTAAAAAGTGCTTCAGGTGGCAGAACTACATCTGCGGGCACTCCAGAAGAAGCTAATAGATGAGTCCACTCCGCGGCATCTTTTGAGATTAGTGCGCTATTGATTTCAATTTTGAGCGCATGTGAATGTGCGACGCGATCTACGTTGTGCACATAGTCAGGGTCAGTTATTAGATCAGGGCGACCAATAAGGGTTGCAAGTTTTGCAAAAATATTATCGTTGCCAACCCCGATACAGAGAATCCCATCACGCGCTTGAAATATTCCATAGGGTGAAAAAGTTGGATGTCCGCTTCCAGAGCGCACTGAAGGATTTCCTGAAATTTTCTCAGCCGCTAAGTGGTAACTCACCCACATCACACCTGTTTCATATAAGGAAGTTTCAACAAGTGTGCCAAGACCAGTTTCATTTCTCTTTACAATTGCAGCAAGTATTCCCATTGCAAGCCATGTACCCGAACCGATATCTAAAACAGATACTCCAGTACGAACAGGATCACCATCTGCTTCACCGGTTACGTGCATTACTCCAGTGCGCGCCTGAACTGTTGCATCGTATCCGGGCCACGACTGACTTGGCCCTTGGGAACCATAAGAGGAAAGATTCCCAATAATAAGTTTAGGAAATTTTGTGCGTAAGTCATCATGCATAAGCCCTAATGATTTCAATCGCTCAGGTAGAAAGTTTGTGAGAAAAACATCAGCACCTTCAAGTAATTTTGAAAGTTTTTCTTTCCCAGAATCACTCTTCAAATCAATTGTTTGAACTTCCTTGTTGCGATTTACAATATGAAAATATGCAGAACGATCGCCTTCAAGCGGTGCCATAGAACGCGATGGATCCCCTGCGGGAGTCTCAATCTTTATTACATCGGCACCTAAGTCAGCCAGAATTGCACCGCCGTATGGGCCAGCAATATTTGAGGTCGCATCGATGACTTTGATGCCTTCTAGTGGCAAGTTCATCTCAAAGTGACCAATCTTTCATAGCTCATTATTGACTTAGAGCCCTTCATTTCAATACTCTAGCAAACGTTTCCAGTAGCACTTTTCTAAGTATTTGAAAGAGATGCCATGACTGCAATGCGAGTCCGACAGGCCATTGTTGCCGCGCTAGCTGATGAGATGCGCGCTGATGAAAATGTAATTTTCTTTGGTGAAGATGTTGCAGAAGCAGAAGGTCCTTTCAAAACATCTGAAGGAATTTTAGAAGAGTTCGGACCAGTGCGCGTTCGCGATACACCAATTTCAGAAATGGGATTCACTGGTGCAGCTGTTGGTGCTGCAATGATGGGATTGAAACCTGTTGTTGAAATTATGTTTATTGAATTCCTTGGCGTTGCACTGGATCAAGTTGTAACTGAAGGCGCAAAAATGCGTTACCTAAGTAATGGCACCCTTTCAGTACCAATGACCATTCGCGCATCAGTTGGCTCTGGTCTTGGTTTTGGATGTCAACACTCACAAACACTTGAACATTGGTTTGCATCAACACCTGGCCTCAAAGTTCTTATGCCAAGTGATGCACAATCTGCATACAGTCTCTTGCGTGCAGCAATTCAAGATCCAGATCCAGTTATTGTTTTAGAGCCACGAATTCTTTATGCAGAACGTGGCGAAGTAGATACTTCAAAAGTTACAAAAATTGGAAAAGCATCTATGCGTGCAACTGGCAGCGATATAACAATTGTCGCACTTGGCCATATGGTCAATATTGCAGAAGCTGCAATCAAAGCAGCAGGAGTATCGGCTGACCTTGTTGATTTGCAAACAATAATTCCTTGGGATCGTGAAACAGTTCTTGCTTCAGTGAAGAAAACGGGACGCCTCATTGTGGTTGAAGAAGCACCACAAAGTGGCGGCTGGGGTTCTGAAATTGTTGCAACAGTTACTGCGCAACTATTTTCTTCCCTCAAATCCGCGCCATTTAGAATTACAACCCCAGACGTACCCGTGCCATTCAATGGAGGACTCGAAGCTCGATTTGCACCAACGAGTGATGATGTAGCTCGTCAAATAAAACACGCACTTTCTCAAAGCGGAGCACCACAACCATGGTGGGTTGCTGAGGGGGTGGCGAAATGACTACATCATTAGAGCGCCGCAACGCGCTATACGGCAATGATCTTGCATGTTATGAGCGCATGGTTGAAATACGCGAATTCGAAAAAATCACTAACGCACTTTTTGCAGCAGGTTCGATTCGTGGAACAACTCACTTAGCAGTCGGTCAAGAAGCACTTGCATTAGGTATGGCTACGACTTTGAAACCAACGGATGTCATTGCTGGTACCTATAGAAGCCACGCACTCGCATTAGCTTTTGGTCTAACGCCACATTCTGTTCTTGGTGAGATTATGGGCAAAGCAACTGGATGTTGCGGTGGCGTTGGCGGATCAATGCATATGTGCGACACATCAGTTGGTGTGCTTCCTACTTCTGCAATCATCGGCGGAGGAATGCCGATTGCAGCGGGAGCAGCTCTTGCATTTCAAGTTCAAAAGTCAAAAAACATTGGTGTTGCACTCTTTGGTGATGGTGCAACAAATATCGGTGCATTCCATGAATCACTGAACTTGGCAGCAATATGGAAACTCCCTGTTGTATTTATCTGTGATAACAATGTTTACGGTGAATACAGCCGTATCAATACGACAACTCCAATTGAAGATTTACATAAGCGTGCGGAAAGTTTCGCGATGCCACACATGGCAATTGATGGCATGGATATTCATGCAGTCCGTAAAGGAATAAGCGAAGCAGTTGATCGTGCTCGTAGTGGAGGCGGACCAACACTTGTAGAAGCAAAAACATATCGATTCTCTGGACACTCACGTGCAGACCAAGCTCTGTATCGCCCTGAAGGCGAATTAGAGAAGTGGCAAAAGCGTGATCCACTTCTAGTAACTGAACAAGATTTGATTGCGCGCAAATTAATTACGCAAGATCAAATTGATCAGATGAAATCAACAATGGAATCTGATTTAGGAGCCCTTGCCAAGAAGGTTGAATCAGATCCAGAGCCAGAATTATCAGCCATGTTTAGCAATATTTGGACACCAGCGAAAGCAGGCAAATAATGAAGATGACAATCAAGATGCCTCGCGTTGGCGAAACCGTTGATGAGGTTTATTTAGTTGCTTGGAATAAAGCAGTCGGTGATGTTATTGCTGTTGGTGATGATCTAATGGAAGTTGAAACAGATAAAGCAACAGTTCAAGTTCCATCACCTGTTGCCGGCACACTCCTTGAAATTTTCTTCAAAGATGGAGATGAAATCAAAACAGGTGATGCAATAGCAATTTGTGAAAGTAACTAAAGCGTAAATCCTGCTGCAACTCCACGGCTCATAACAACCTGAGCCATTCGAATAGATGCTGCATCCACCATTACTTGATCTCGCACAATCACGCCTTGGCCCTCATAATCTTTGAGTAGAGCAATAGCACTTTTGAATTCTTCAAGGGTGGGCGTAAATACTTTATGACATAACTCAATTTGGCTTGGGTGAATCAACCACTTGCCATCAAATCCCATGCCATAAATTGCTAGCGCACTTCTTTCAAATGTTTCAGGATTCTTGTAATCAACTGTTGGGCCATCGAGTGCTTCAATTCCATTGGCGCGAGCAGCAATCAAGATTTGTGCCAATGCATGATTAATAATTACCTGTATTGATTCGTTGATATGAAGAGTCGGTGCACCAACATCGGCAAGAAAATCAAGTGGGCCAAATGAAAGAGAAATAACTCGGGGATGAGCGGCAATGTGATTAACGTTTTGAAGACCTTGCGCAGTTTCAATTTGTGCATCAAGGGCAATAGTTCCGACTGCAATACCAACGGCTTTTTCAACAGATGCGAGCTCTGCATCCATCCAGTTGCAATCATCAACGCTATTGATCTTTGGAAAAATGATGGAATCAATTTCGCGGCCAAGCCCACCGGAAAGAAGTGCTAAATCATCGCCAACATAAGAGGTATTGCGAGCATTGACCCGCACGCTAATAAAGGGAGACGAAAAGGCATCTCTCTTCACGCTCTGAGCAAGGAGGTTTCTGGCGGCAGCCTTTGATTGGGGCGCGACGGAATCTTCGAGATCGAAAAAGAGCGAATCAACAACGAGGGATTGCGCCTTTGCGATCATCGCCTCTTTATCCCCTGGTACGGAAAGAAGTGAGCGTCGCAGCATCGTCATCCTTTCTATTGTGAGACAAATAATTGACCTGAGATTGCAACCCTAGTCCCCAATAAGAGGTATATAAAGGCGGTGAAGGCCAAAATTGCGCTCACATCGTGAGAATCTCGATTGTTATCGTTATCAAATATTTATCAAGAATCTATTGACGCTTGAAACCTATAAGACTATTTTTACCCGTAATTGAAACCATTCAATCGCGGGTGGTTCTTTTACTCATCGAAGCAAAAGGAGCAGGGATGAAGATCGTACGAAATAGTCGCTTAGCTAAAGCGCTGATGTTGGGGTTGCCTGCGGTTCTCGCATCAGCAATGCTCGCAGCACCAGCACAAGCAGCAACAGAAATCACTTTCCAAACTTGGAACTCACAAGATTCACAGGATAAGTGGAATGCAATGACAAAGGCATTCATGGCAGCAAACCCAGATATCACTGTCAAGGTTAACTTTGTACCTGGCGGCGTAGAGGGTGACGCACTCGTGAAGTCACAACTCGCATCAGGAACAATGACAGATGTTTTTGCTTACAACGTCGGTGCGCTTATGCAAGCAATCGATCCAGTGAAAAACCTTGTCAACCTTAAGAATGAGCCATGGATGAGTTCTGTGAACTCAGGCTTTATTCCATCTGCAACAGGTGCTGACGGCGGAATTTACGCTGCACCATTTGGAACAGCAATGGGTGGCGGAATTCTTTACAACAAGCGAATTTATTCAAAGCTTGGTTTGCAAATACCTTTGACATGGAAAGAATTCATGGCAAACAATGCAAAAATCAAGAAGGCTGGAATTACTCCAGTTATCTCTTCATGGAAAGATTCATGGACAGCACAACTCTTCGTACTTGGTGATCACTTCAACGTAGCGGCTGCAATGCCAGGATTTGAAGACAAGTTCACAAAGAACAAGATTGTTCTTGAAAAGAATGCAGCAACACTTGCTGGTTTCCAGCACCTTGAAGAAGTCAGAAAAGCTGGCTATTACAACAAGGATGTTGCAGCAACAACATTTGCTAAGGCACTTGAGTACCTAGCACTCGGTAAAGGTGCTCACTACCCAATGCTTTCTGCAGGCATCGACACAATCGTTGCTAACTTCCCAACAAAGGCTTCAGACATTGGATTCATGGCACAACCAGGAACTAATGCAAAGAGCAATGGCGTAACAGTGTGGATGCCATCAGGTGTTTACATTGCAAAGTCAACAAAGAACCTAGAAGCTGCTAAGAAGTTTGTTGCTTGGACAGTTTCAAAGGAATCATTCCAGGTTCAAAATAAGGTTGTACCTCCATCAGGTCCATACTTTATTAAGGGTGCACCAGTTTCAGGTAACTTGACTGCTGTATTCACAGACTTGTACAACTACATGCAAGGTAAGGGAACAAGCTATCCAG
>WLDA01000051.1 GCA_009705025.1 Actinomycetota bacterium
CTCCCTATGTACGTTTCATTCACAGAAAAATCAATAAGGAGTCCCATGGACGTAGTACTCGTAATCGCACGCATTCTCTTTGCGGCAATCTTTATCAATTCAGGAATCATGCACCTCACAAAGCTTGAGGCAATGACAGGATATGCAAAATATAAGAAAGTCCCTGTTGCAAAACTCAGCGTTGTTGTTTCAGGATTGATGATTCTTATCGGCGGTCTATACATCGCACTTGGAATCTACGCCGACCTCGGTGCACTCCTCATTGCAATCTTCTTGATCCCAGCAGCATTTATGATGCACGCATTCTGGAAAGAAACAGATGCGACAGCTAAGCAAAACGAATCAATTGGATTCTTCAAAGATCTATCACTTGCTGGGGCAGCTCTCATTATCTTCGTCCTTGTAGGCGGCGGAGCAAACTTTGGTCCAAGCATTACATCTGCATTCTTTAGCCTCTAAAAAAACTAGATAGCAAAAGGGCCTCGGGATAAAACCCGGGGCCCTTTTCTGTCATTATGCGTATATGGAAATCCTAGGGGCCCTCATTGCAGGTGGATTTATTGGCGCAGTACTTGGCTTTATTGGCGCTGGTGGCGCAATGCTTTCTGTGCCAATCCTTATTTACGGATTCAACTTCTCCCCTGCCCACGCAACAACTGCAGCTCTTGCAATAGTTTTTAGTGCTGCCGTCTCAGGGCTCATCTCAAAATTTCGCACTAAAGATGTACTGATCAAAGAAGCACTTGTTATTTGGGCACTAGGTCTAGTTACAAATCTTGGTGGTTCATGGGTAGCACACCGCTTGCCTGATTCATTTATTACAACAGGTTTTGCAATCGTTCTTATCTCAGCCGCAACTTCTATGCTCTTCAAGCCAGTTGGCGGTGGCGAAAAAAAGATACCCGTCTTAGCCCTTATCGCGATTTCACTAACAATTGGTTTGATGACAGGTCTCTTTGGAATCGGTGGGGGCTTCCTCGCAATCCCTGTTTTGATTCTCTTCTTCAATAACACATCAAATAAAGCAGCTGGCACATCTCTTTTTATTATCGCTCTCAATACGTTGACGGCATTTTTTGGACACTATGCCATCTGGTCAGAAATATCATGGCACCTACCAATTTTGATGGCGATATCTGCCGTGGTTATTGCTGGATTCGCGTCGCGTATGGGCGAACTTTCAAATCCATTACTGATGCGCCGATCCTTTGCAGGATTACTTTATGCGGTCTCACTCTTCACAATAATTCAAACTTGGATTATTGCTTAGCGCGCATTTCGAAGTGATCGAGACATATAACCAGCAAAGGTAAGACATATTGCTGGGAACAAAATTGCAACTGGTAATGAGAATAATTCAGCGAGACCGCCCGTAATGGTTGGCCCAATAAAGAATCCCATCATTCCAATTACTCCAACACGGGCCATTGCAACAGATGATGCAATTCCAGGGGTTTGTGAGGCCGCCAAAATAATCGCAGGAAACATTGGTCCAAGACCAAAGCCAGCTAGCGCGAAACCAATATCAACAATGATGAGAGATAGAAGTTGATGGGAATCAGAGAGCGGAACTGCAATGAGTACGCCTATCCCCCAACCAATGCCACCTAAATAACCACCAATTTTTACAGTACGAAGTGGACCAAAGTGATGAAGCATTTTATCGCCCAGGAATCGACTGGTAATCATCGCTAATGCAAAGCAACCAAATGCAGTTGCATTTTTACCTTTATCAATTCCCATACTGTCGCGAAGTAAAATTCCACCCCAGTCACTTGCAGCACCTTCTGCAACTAAACCGCTAAGCATTGCAATGCCCATGCCCCACAACGGCAGAACGGATGTACTAAACAATGGGATCTTTGCTTCTGTTTCTTCTTCTCCGCCATCGTGCTCATCAAGATCTGGAGGTAATAGAAAAATTGCTCCTGGAATATAAGCAATCATGCAAGCAATCCCAAGTGCCACTAAGTGAGTTTTGGGACTTACAAAATGTGCAATCGCACCACCAAGCAACGCTGCGCTAAATGCACCAACGCTCCAGAGCGCATGGAAGGTAGACATCCAACGTCTTTTTACAATCTTTTCGATAACTGCTGCTTGCGTATTGACTGAAATATCCATACTTGAATATCCAAAACCCATAACAAAGAGTGAGAAAACTAAATAGGGAGTTGTCTGCGCAAGCCCCATTCCAATGAGTCCTAGAGGCATTACAAATATCGCAACAGAAATTACTCGTCGAGATCCAAATGTATGAATCAATCGTCCAGATAATTGTGCGCCAAATAGTGAACCGATAGTGCCAGAAACTAAGACCAGACCAAACTGACCGTTATTGAGATTGACAATATCTTTTATCTCAGGGACTCGAGCAACCCAGCCCATTGAGACCAAACCCATGATCCCAAAGGTTGCCCATGAGGCATTGCGTGCTCGATTACCGATTGTGGTTAATTCTTCTTGACTGTAAGTCGCGCTCATAGTGGGCAACGCTAACTCATCAGCCCTTATTTCTCGGTACTGAGCCTATTTACTTTGATAAATCTTGTTTGAAGAGCAGCACCCATCATCAAGAGCACTGGAAAGGCGAATGCAATTGGCAATGAAGTGAGTTGTGAAATTCCACCAATAAGTGTTGGGCCAGCGAAATAGGACGCGATTGCAATAAGTCCTATGCGAGCTAATCCAACAGAGGGTGCAACTCCCGGAATGGATGCAGCAGCTAAGTTGAATGCAGGAAAGAATGGACCTATTCCAAATCCTGCTGCGCCGAAGCCGATACAAACAATGACAAGGCTAAGCATTTGATGTGACTGCGCTAATGGAACTCCTATAAGAATAGAGAGTCCCCAGATTCCGCCACCAAAAAGTGCACCATATTTGACTGTATTGACATGTCCCCACATTTCAAAGAACTTATCTCCAAGTAATCTGCTCGCAATCATTGTAAGAGAAAATACAATCGCAGCAGCGGCATTGGTTCCTTTACCAATATCCATATGATCTCGAAGCAAAATTCCACTCCAGTCGTATGCACCACCTTCGGGAACAAGAGCGCAAATCAAACCGATTCCAATACCCCACAAGATCATGGCCTCTTTGCCTCGAAATGGAACCTTGGAAGAAGTCTCTGTTCCTTCTTCACCACGATGACCATCGAGATTGGGAGGTAGTAGGTAGTGAGTTATAACAAAATAGGATAGAAAACAGAGTAATGACATCACCAATAAATTAACTCGCGGAGATACATAATTTGCTACAAGCCCACCAATGAGGGCAGCAAAGAAAGCTCCAATACTCCAAAGGCCATGAAAAGTTGACATCCAACGTCCTTGAGTATGTTTTTCAATAGCAATTGCTTGACTATTGAGTGCAACATCCATAAATGCAACACTAAATCCACAAATAAATAATCCAAGTGCAAGAGTTGGGACGTTCTGTGCAATTCCCATAATGCTCACACCCAACGGAAGTGTGACACCGGCGATTCGCACAACAATTTTTGAGGAATACATATGAACTATTCGCCCTGATAGTTGTGCCCCCGGAACTGCGCCAAAAGTGCTTGCAAGTAGAAGTAATCCAAAATGGCCATCGCTTAAACCCAATGAGCTTTTTATTTCAGGAATACGGGGTATCCAAGCCATACCCGTGATTCCAAGGGCAAAGAAACTGGCCCATACTGCATTACGAGCATGAATCCCATGCTCGTAATTTGTTAGGGCTTTGGCAGACACGGCGTTACGTTATCTCATAAAGTTCGCACATGGATGGAATTCTGGAGAAAGCTGCAGTCAGGCGCTTTATCGATGCCGCACAATCTCTTGGTATCGATGGTGAAATAAAGATTCTTTCTGACTCTGCCCGCACTGCAATTGATGCAGCAAATAGCCTAGGTATTGAAGTAGGACAAATTGCATCTTCATTGATATTCAAACTTCCATCAGGTAATCCACTTCTCATTATTACAAGTGGTCGACATAAAGTAGATACAGAACTTGTTGCAAAAACTCTAGGTATGGAAAAACTAGATCGCGTTGACGCCGATTACGTGAAAGAGAGAAGTGGTTATTCAATTGGTGGCGTGAGCCCACTGGGGTGGATTTCAAAGCCAGAAATAATTCTCATTGATGAAGCGTTAAACGATTACGAGGTTGTTTGGGCTGCTGCTGGACATCCCCATGCGGTGTATCCAACATCATTTGCTGAACTCGCTCGAATTACAAGTGCAACACCAATGATTGTTGGGGATTGAAATGACACTTTCAACTCAGAGTTATAGCTCGCCAACTTCTAAGGACGTTCTTGTACTGGTGCATGGACTTGGTTCAGCTGCAACTGCATGGAAGCCGATAATTCCTTCGCTATCTGAAAAGTTCAATGTGATCACTGTTGATCTTCCGGGACATGGTCAATCGACATTTGATCCTGCGCAGCCAATGGATCCGCAATCGCTTGCTCTCTTGTTGCGCGATAGCGTGAAAGAGAATCACGGTATAGATCAATTCCATTTAGTCGGTAATTCACTGGGTGGTTGGATCTCACTTGAACTCGCATCTCTTGCACCCGCGAATGTAAAAAGTGTTACAGGTTTAGCACCTGCAGGATTGTGGTTAGCACCGTATTCAGCGCGATATCCAGGGACTGCAGTTGCTAAAGCGCTAGCTAAGGCAATCAAGGTAGTCGCACCCTTGGTTGTTGATATTGAATATGCACGCAAGGTTGGCTTTGCCGATGTGAGTCCCCGTTGGAAGGGTTTTTCTAAAGAGATTTGTCTCGATGCAACTATGGCGATGGCAACTTCGGCTGGTTATTACCCCGCATGGGATGGAATGCTCAAAAGAAGATTCGATTCACAGATTAATTCTGATATTCCAGTTACTGTCATTTTTGGAGATAGTGATAAAACTTTACCTGCAAGCAATTGCCAAGAGAGATCACTGACTCCAAATCATGCGCAGTGGTTTATTTTTGAAGAGACAGGGCACGCTCCCATGTGGGATTCACCTCAACTATGCATTGAAAAGATAATTGAAACTACAGGTATCGCGAAATGATTGTTGCTGCCTACTTTTGGCAGATTGAAAAGAAAAAGATTCCATTTGCATTATCTCGAATGGCTTTGAATCGTCGCGCTGTGCGCACTTTTCCAGGAGTTACTTTTTCAAAGTTATTAGGCTGTGGAACAGGTGAGCGATTTACGCCAAGTGATGCCGATCCATTGCGTTGGGGATTACTGGTGGCAATTGATGAAAACCAAATAGAGACCTTTGATAACAGTGGTTTTATTTCACAATGGAGAAAAAATTCTCACTCAGAATTTAGAGCTCTGCTCTCCCCTATTTCATCCCATGGACAATGGTCTAAGAGAGAACCTTTTCCTGTTTCTACAAAATCGGGTGATGGAGCAATCGTTGCGATTACTCGCGCTCGGATTTCATTTTTTGGAAATTTTCGCTTCTGGAAAGCAGTTCCGCCCGTAACTACAAGCCTTCATAACTCACCTGGTTTGATTTCCGCTATCGGTATCGGTGAAGCACCAATTGGATTACAAGGTACTTTTTCATTATGGGAATCTGCACAGGCTTTGCGTGATTTTGCCTATAAGGGTGCGGCGCATACCCAAGTAATCGCCGATACGAAGAAATATCAGTGGTATTCCGAGGAACTCTTCGCTCGCTTTGCTGTTCTGGAGTTACGCGGCACCTTATAAGTAGGGCAGAATTACTCCATGTCGATTCGTCACTATTCTCAACGTGGAAATAGACGACGCGGAATAAATCCAAAAGCGCAAGCACTCTTGCTCACAATCCTTGCAGTAGTAATTCTGTTTCAAATTTCATATCCATTATTAGAAGGTGAAGCTCTACGAGTTGTAACGATTGCAACTGTGTATTGGGGTGCTGCAGCAATGTCATTGCATGCACTACTCGCCTACGGATCTCGTTATGCAATAACTTATATTTCTGTCACCTTGATTTACGCATTCATTATTGAGCAAATTGGAGTGAAGACTGGCTGGCCCTTTGGCCAATATTCATATGACGAATCCCTAGGTCCAAAAATTGCAAGCGTCTCACTCGTTGTTCCGTTTGCGTGGGCGATGATGGCGCATCCATTACTCATTGCATCACGACGTGTTGGAAAGAGTTGGGTATTTCTCTATGGAGGTTTTGCACTCATGGCTTGGGATCTTTTCTTAGATCCACAAATGGTTGCTGCTGGGCGATGGAGTTGGACATTTTCTGGAGCCCATATTCCTTTCCAGCCTGAGATTCCACTCTCAAATGCATTTGGTTGGCTCTTTGCAGGTATGGGACTTATGGCGATTCTTCATCAAGTACTTCCACGTGAGCGCAGAAAAATTAGTGCCGGCTTTGGAGTCGTTGATTTTTATTTAGGGTGGAGCTGGTTCTCAGGCGTTGTTGCAAATCTATTTTTCTTTGATCGACCTGGAGTCGCATTCATTGGCGGGCTAATCTATGGAGCAGTACTTGCACCATATGCATTTTCTCGTTGGCTCGGTAGACCGTAGAGATATCTGAATGATTTTTGCACTGCTCAATTTTTTCTTACTTTTATTTGTAATTGCTAACGCGCTCACAATGCCAAAGCTTTCTCGAAATTTATCGAGTAATCACTCCATAGCTCTACATATCCCAATGCGCAATGAATCAGAGAACGTCATTGAATTAGTTGAAATGCTAAAAACTCAGTCTTACCCTAATGCGCATCACTTCTACATCCTCGATGACAATTCCACCGATGACACTTATTCACTTCTAAGCA